>NZ_JAXCIS010000115.1:0-60223 GCF_034044025.1 Pseudomonas sp. SED1 | reverse complement strand
TTCAAAAGTGAGCCGCTGTAAGAGCGGAACCAATCGAAGCCGTTACCTAAATAACGGATATGTACCCCGCCCCAAGCCCCCCTCCACAATCAACAGCCTTTAAAAACCCCAGGCCGCTTCTCGACCATCGCCCGTACACCTTCCTTGGCATCCTCACTGTTCAGCAGTTTCTCCACCAGCACGGGCAACCCGGCCGCCGCCGCGATCTCCCCCTCAATCCGCGCCTGGCGGGCCGACATCAGCGTGGCCTGCACCCCCAGCGGCGCCTGCTGGGCTATGCGGTTTGCCAGCGCCACCGCCCGGGGCAGCAAATCCTCGCTGGCCATCACCTCCTGCACCAACCCCAACCGCAGCGCCTCATGGGCATCAAACTCGTCCCCCGTGAGCAACCAGCGCATGGCATTCCCCCACCCCGCGATCTGATGAAAACGCAACGTCGCGCCCCCAAAAGGAAAAATCCCACGCTGCACCTCCATCTGCGCAAAGCGGGTATTGCTGGCACACAGGTTGATATCCGCCGCCAACATCAACTCGATACCAATGGTCAGGCAGTAGCCCTGAGCCGCAACAATCACCGGCTTACTCACCCGGGGCCCCGCGAAAACTCCCCAGGGATCACAACCGCCCAACGGTGGTTGCCAGCCTTGTGCCATCGTTGGACCGACATTGGCCAGGTCCAACCCGGCGGTAAAATGATCGCCATGCCCGAAGACAATGGCCACCCGCGCCTCCTCATTGCGATCAAATTCGCCATAAGCCAGGCTCAACTCATTGAGCAATTCCAGGTCGAACGCATTGCGCTTGGCCACGCGATCCAGGCCCAGCAACAGGATATGGCCCTGCTGTTCACGGCTGACGCGGCTGCTGGTGGCTTGGTTCATGGGGTGTGCCCTCGGGCGCAATGGGAGGTTTCGGACCGAAGGGCCCGCTGTTAAGGGTGAACCGTTTAAGCGTCATGACCAACAGGGCCGGGCCTTTGAAAAATAGACCCAGTCGCCGCAATGCGCAAAGCCTTTGGCGCAGAGCAGTTCCACTGGGTTTTCCGATAAAAAAAGCTCCCTTTTTCAGCGATTTCCGGTATAGTGCGCGCCGGCCTTTAACCGGGCCGCGTTTAGGTAGCGCAATTCCCCGAAGTCAGCTTCGGCTGCACGTCCGCACAGCGGACTCTTCCTTGACGAATCTTTTTCATTCATTCGTTTTCGCAAATCCCCGCCGACAAAGCAGCCAGGGCGACTCTTGAGTCTCAACACGGCATGCGCAGCTTTGGAGCATGGGTCTTTGCGGATGCACTTAGAGGCAGACCCATGACCCAGGAAACCGGCGGCTTCGCCGCTTTTAATCTTAACCCGAATATTCTTGCTGCCGTCATCGCGACTGGCTACGAAGAACCTTCGGCTATTCAGCAGCAATCGATCCCGATCATCATGGCCGGCCAAGACATGATTGGCCAAGCGCAAACCGGTACCGGTAAAACCGCCGCGTTCGCCCTGCCAATCCTGCACTGCATCGATCCTGCCAAGCGCGAGCCGCAAGCCCTGATCCTGGCGCCAACCCGTGAGTTGGCGCTGCAAGTAGCAACCGCTTTCGAAACCTACGCCAAGCAAATGCCGGGCGTTACCGTTGTGGCCGTTTACGGCGGCGCGCCTATGGGCCCACAACTGAAAGCAATCCGTAACGGCGCACAGATCGTTGTCGCCACTCCGGGCCGTCTGTGCGACCACCTGCGTCGCGACGAAAAAGTACTGTCGACCGTGAACCACCTGGTTCTGGACGAAGCTGACGAAATGCTCAAGCTGGGCTTCATGGACGACCTGGAAGTCATCTTCAAGTCGCTGCCAGCAACCCGTCAGACCGTACTGTTCTCGGCCACCCTGCCACAGTCGATCCGTGCCATTGCCGAACGCCATCTGCGCGATCCGCAACACGTGAAGATCCAGACCAAGACTCAGACCGTTACCGCGATCGAACAGGCTCACCTGTTGGTTCACGCTGACCAGAAGACCTCGGCTGTATTGAGCCTGCTGGAAGTCGAAGACTTCGACGCCCTGATCATGTTCGTGCGCACCAAGCAAGCGACCCTGGACCTGGCCAGTGCCCTGGAAGCCAAAGGCTACAAAGCCGCTGCGCTGAACGGTGACATTGCCCAGAACCAACGTGAGCGCGTCATCGACTCCCTCAAGGATGGCCGTCTGGACATCGTTGTGGCGACCGACGTTGCCGCTCGTGGCCTCGACGTTCCACGTATCACTCACGTGTTCAACGTTGACATGCCTTACGATCCAGAGTCCTACGTGCACCGTATCGGCCGTACCGGCCGTGCCGGTCGCGAAGGTCGCGCATTGCTGCTGGTGACTCCACGTGAGCGCCGCATGCTGCAAGTGATCGAGCGTGTAACCGGTCAGAAAGTTGCCGAAGTCCGCCTGCCGGATGCCCAGGCTGTTCTCGATGCCCGCATCAAGAAACTGACCAACAGCCTGTCGCCGCTGGTGGCTGACGCTGAATCGACCCACGGCGACCTGCTGGACCGCCTGACTGCCGATATCGGTTGCACCCCGCGTGCCCTGGCCGCAGCCCTGCTGCGCAAGGCTACCAACGGTCAGGCCCTGACCCTGGCGGCCATCGAGAAAGAACGTCCACTGGTGCCGAACAACGCTCCGCGCGGTGATCGTCCAGAACGTACTGGCGACCGTCCAGACCGTGGTGATCGCGAGCGTCGTGCTCCGGTTCCATTGGCTGAAGGCCGTGCTCGCTGCCGTACCGCGCTGGGCGCGCGTGATGGCATCGCTGCCAAGAACCTGCTGGGCGCTATCCTCAACGAGGGTGGCCTGGCACGTGAAGCGATCGGTCGCATCCAGGTGCGTGACAGCTTCTCCCTGGTGGAGCTGCCGGAAGATGGTCTGGAAAAGCTCCTGACCAAGCTGAAGGACACTCGCGTTGCCGGTAAGCAGTTGAAGCTGCGTCGCTACCGCGAAGATTGATCCGCCCTTGGGCTGATTGATCGAACATAAAAAATCCCCGACTGGTTCGGGGATTTTTTTTGCCTGCGATTAAGCGAAACGATAGATATCCATGCCCAGCGCGCCCAAGGTGAAGCCTTGGTGGGCTGCGCTGAATTCACCGCCTGCGCCCCGGGCAAAGTACAGCGGCAGCAAATGCTCATCGCTGGGGTGGCTGCGCACGGCATGGGGTGCCTGGCGGCGATAGTCGTGCAGGGCGGCTTCATCGTTGGCCGCCAGCTTGCTGACCATCCAATCGCGAAAATCCCGCGCCCAGGGCTCGATGCTCTCCGGCCCGGCATGCCAGTCCAGTTCACCGAGGTTATGGGTAATGCTGCCGGAGCCGATCAGCAGCACGCCTTGCTCTCGCAGGCTCGCCAGTGCATGGCCGACGCGGGTTTGCAGGGCAGGGCCCATGCGGCTTGGCAGCGACACCTGCACCACCGGAATATCGGCAGCCGGGTACATCAGCGACAGGGGCACCCAGGTGCCGTGGTCGAAGGGGCGCTGGTCATCAATGTGCGCCTCCAGGCCGTCAGCCTTGAGCAATTGGACAATCTCGGCGGCCAATGCCGGGTCGCCGGGCGCCGGGTACTGTACGGCGAACAATTCCCGCGGAAAGCCGCCGAAGTCGTGCCAGGTCTCGGGCGCGGCGCTGCCGGTCACCAGCAGGCCCTGGCTTTCCCAGTGTGCCGAGACCACCACAATGGCCTTGGGCCGTGGCAACTCGGCGGCCAGGCGCTTGAGTGCCGGGCCGCTGGCACCGGGTTGCAGGGCAAGCATCGGTGAACCGTGGGAGATAAACAGGCTGGGGAGCATGATCGGGTCCTGAGGGTTAAGATGGGACCATCTTCAATCAGATCATTGATCTAAATCTAATATAAGTTTTAGCGCTATTTGATCAAGTTTTAGGGTGAATCATGGAGCCTGGATTTTGGCATGAGCGTTGGGCGCGCAATCAGACGGGTTTTCATCTGCCCGAGGTGAATCCATACCTGCTGCGCCACTGGCCCGGCCTGGGTGTGGCGAGCGGGGCGCAGGTGCTGGTACCGTTGTGCGGAAAGAGCCTGGACTTGGTGTGGCTGGCGAGTGTCGGGCATCGGGTGATTGGGATCGAGCTGTCGGAAAAGGCCGTTGAGGAGTTTTTCAGCGAGCAGGAACTGACGCCGCAGATCAGTCAGCGCGGTGCTTTCAAGGTCTACCAGGCGGGCTCCATCGAACTCTGGTGCGGGGATTTCTTCGCTCTGGATGCAGGCGCAGTGGCAGATTGCCGGGCGCTTTACGACCGGGCGGCGTTGATTGCCTTGCCGCCGTTGATGCGAGAACCGTACGCCGCACACTTGACCAGGATTCTGGCGGGAGGCAGTCGTGGCCTGTTGATCACCCTCGACTATGAACAGTCGCAGAAGGCTGGCCCGCCGTTTGCGGTGAGCGACGAAGAAGTGCAACTGCTGTTTGGCACGCAGTGGAGCCCCGAGGTACTGGAGCAGCAGGACATTCTGGGGCAGAGCTGGAAGTTTGTTCAGGACGGCGTCACACGCCTGGAAGAGCGGGCGTACCGGTTAGCCAGGCGCTGAATCGCGCCCACAAAAAAGGGGCGATCAAATCGCCCCTTCTTGTTTTTGCTGTCAGCCGCGACGACGCAGTGCGTCAATCCGCTCTTCCAGCGGCGGATGGCTCATGAACATGCGAGCCATGCCTTGCTTGATGCCACCGTTGATGCCAAAGGCAGTCAGGGTGTTCGGCATATGCACCGGCAAGCCTTGTTCGGAGCGCAGGTGCTGCAGGGCGCTGATCATTGCGCCGGTACCGGCCAGGCGTGCGCCGGCTTCGTCTGCACGGAATTCCCGTTTGCGCGAGAACCACATCACGATCGAGCTGGCGAGGAAGCCCAGTACCAGTTCGGCGAAGATGGTCGCCACGTAGTAGGCCATGCCCTGGCCCTGTTCGTTCTTGAAGATCACCTTGTCGACGAAGTTGCCGATGATCCGCGCAAAGAACATGACAAAGGTGTTCACCACGCCCTGGACCAGCGCCAGGGTGACCATGTCACCGTTGGCCACGTGGCCGATCTCGTGAGCCAGCACCGCCTTGATTTCGTCAGGCGAGAAACGCTCCAGCAAACCCTGGCTGACGGCCACAAGGGCGTCGTTCTTGTTCCAGCCGGTGGCAAAGGCGTTGGCTTCATAGGCCGGGAAGATCCCGACTTCAGGCATCTTGATCCCGGCTTCGCGGGACAGTTGCTCGACGGTTTGCAGCAACCATTGCTCATGCCGGGTGCGTGGCTGAGTAATGATCTGGGTGCTGGTGCTCATCCTCGCCATCCACTTGGAGATGAACAGCGAGAAAATCGAGCCGGCAAAACCAAAGACCGCACAGAAGATCAGCAGCTGATTGAGGTTCAGATCAACCCCGTTGGCCGCCATGATCCCATTGAAGCCAAAAAGGCTCAGCGTGATGCTGGCAATCAGCACGACCGCCAGGTTAGTGGCCAAGAACAGCAGAATGCGCATCATGGTTGTAGAATTCTCCTCATGCTAAATATGTCGCGTACTGCGGGGTATATAAGGTGCAGCATGGGGCTATTCAACCGAGGGACTATTTCAAACTGTGTCCTACAGCCTGAATGTAGAGCCTTGAAGGGAATTTCCGAGGCCCGGGGTAGCTCGGCAGTCTCGCTCCATTACCTTGCGGCCCTGTAATTATAGGGTGATGCTCGACCGAGGGGGTAACCGGTGAGTGTGAACGGCGAGGGACCTGCGCAAGGCAGAGAAGTGTTGCCAGATAATCGCTGTACGACCATGGGCGGGCCGTACAGCGCAATGTCCATTACTGGCGATAGGACTTCAGGAAGTTGCCGATACGACCGATGGCCATCTCCAGGTCATCCACCCGCGGCAAGGTGACCACCCGGAAGTGATCCGGCCACGGCCAGTTGAACGCTGTGCCCTGGACCACCAGCAGCTTTTCCGACAGCAGCAGGTCGAGCACGAACTTCTCGTCGTTGAAAATCGGGCACACTTTCGGGTCGATCCGTGGGAAGGCATACAGCGCGCCCATGGGCTTGACGCAGCTGACACCCGGAATCGCGTTCAGCAGCTCCCAGGTGCGGTTGCGCTGCTCGAGCAGGCGGCCTTGTGGCAGCACCAGGTCGTTGATGCTCTGGTAGCCGCCCAAGGCGGTCTGGATGGCGTGCTGGCTCGGCACGTTGGCACACAGGCGCATGTTGGCCAGCATGTCGATGCCTTCGATGTAGCTCTGGGCATTGTGCTTGGGACCGGAAATCGCGATCCAACCGGAACGGAAACCCGCCACCCGGTAGGACTTCGACAGGCCATTGAAGGTCAGGCACAGCAGGTCCGGGGCCAGGGACGCGGTGCAGATGTGCACCGCGTCGTCGTACAGAATCTTGTCGTAGATCTCGTCGGAGAACACCACCAGGTTGTGCTGGCGCGCCAGTTCGAGCATGCCCAGCAGCACTTCCTTGGAGTAGACGGCGCCGGTGGGGTTGTTCGGGTTGATGATCACCAGGGCCTTGGTATTCGGGGTGATCTTGGCCTTGATGTCGGCCAGGTCCGGGAACCAGTCCGCGCCCTCGTCACACAGGTAATGCACCGGATGGCCACCGGCCAGGGTGACGGCGGCGGTCCACAGCGGGTAGTCGGGAGCCGGCACCAGCACTTCGTCGCCATTGTTGAGCAGGGCCTGCATGGACATGACGATCAGCTCGGACACGCCGTTGCCCAGGTAGATGTCCTCGATGCCGACACCTTCAACCTGCTTCTGCTGGTAGTACTGCATGACGGCCTTGCGCGCGCTGAACAGGCCTTTGGAGTCACTGTAGCCCTGGGCGGTCGGCAGGTTGCGGATCACGTCCTGGAGGATTTCGTCCGGCGCTTCGAAACCAAAGGGTGCCGGGTTGCCAATGTTCAGCTTGAGGATGCGATGGCCTTCCTCTTCCAGGCGTTTGGCGTGCTTGAGCACTGGGCCGCGAATGTCGTAGCAGACGTTGGCGAGCTTGTTCGATTTGCTGACCTGCATGGCGATGTGATCCTGAAAATGAACGATCCAGACGGTGTGGAGACTACCGTGCTGAGAATCCTGCGTCGGCCTGACCCATAAATACGTTTGAATGCCGGTAACGCGGGTGCCAGACTGGCGCTTTGAAGAGGCGCAATCATACGTGCCGCCTGATCCATGGAAAAGACACAGATCAGGCTTTTTCAGTTGCCGAGGTGTACCGATGGAAAAGTTGCAGAAAACCGTTGATGAATGGAAAGCCATGCTCGACCCGGAGCAGTACAACGTGTGCCGCCTCAAAGGCACCGAGCGACCGTTCAGCGGCAAGTACAACGGCACCAAGACCGACGGCGTTTACCACTGCATCTGCTGCAATGAACCGCTGTTCGATTCCAGGGCCAAGTTTGACTCCGGCTGCGGCTGGCCCAGCTTCTACGAGCCGATTGCCGAGCAGGCGATGGTCGAGATTCGCGATATCAGCCACGGCATGATCCGTACCGAAGTCACCTGCGCCAAGTGCGATGCGCACCTGGGCCACGTGTTCCCGGATGGTCCGCCGCCGACCGGTTTGCGTTACTGCATCAATTCGGTGTGCCTGGATCTGGTGCCGCGCTAAACCGTCTATCTCCTGCGGGCCTTCGTGTCCGCAGGGGCCGTTATACCAAGGCATAAGTCCGAGCAATTAAATTGCACACAATTGAATTGCCTACTATCTTTCAGGTCTTCTTATTTCTTTCGAGGCACTGCCATGAGCGACAACCTGCTGAGCATCCCTTGCACCACCATCAAGGGTGAGCAAAAGACCTTGGCCGATTTCGCCGGCAAGGCGATTCTTGTGGTCAATACCGCCAGCAAGTGCGGCTTCACCCCGCAGTACAAGGGGCTTGAAGAACTCTGGCAGCATTACAAGGACCAGGGCTTGGTGGTGCTGGGCTTTCCCTGCAACCAGTTCGGCAAGCAGGAGCCGGGCAACGAAGGCGCCATTTCCGAGTTTTGCGAGCTGAACTTCGGTGTCAGCTTCCCGCTGTTCAAGAAGATCGACGTCAACGGCAGCGATGCTCACCCATTGTTCGTGCAGCTTAAAAAACAGGCCCCGGGTTTGCTCGGCTCCAAGGGCATCAAGTGGAACTTCACCAAGTTCCTGATCGGCCGCGATGGCAAGGTGGTCAAGCGTTTCGCCCCGACCACCAAGCCCCAGGACCTGACCCAAGAGATTGAAGCCCTGCTCAAATGACCGACCTGTCCCTGTCCCTTGACGACCAACTGTGCTTCAAGCTCTACGCCGCCTCCCGCGCGGTCACCCGGGCCTACAAGCCGATGCTCGATCAGTTGGGGCTGACCTACCCGCAATACCTGGTGATGCTGGTGTTGTGGGAATGGCAGGCCGCAGCCATGCCACAGCCGACGGTCAAGGCCTTGGGCGAGCGCTTGTTGCTGGATTCCGGCACGCTGACGCCGCTGCTCAAGCGCCTGGAGCAGCTTGCTCTGGTGCGGCGTCAGCGCAGTGCGCAGGATGAGCGTGAGGTGCACCTGAGCCTGACCGATGAAGGTCGACACTTGCGTGACCAGGTGCAGCCGTTGAAGGCCCGTCTGTTGTGTGACAGCGGGGTTGACCTGAACCAGGCCGATGCCTTGCGTGACGGCCTGGATCAGCTGTTGCGACAGATCAAAGACTTGTCGTAGTCGGCACCCACAGATCGAGCAAGGCCTTGAGTTCTTCCCGGCGAAACGGCTTGGCCAGGTAGTCATTCATACCTGCCGCCCGGCAGCGCTCGCGTTCCTCGGACATGGCGTTGGCCGTCAGCGCGACAATCGGCAAGTCCGGCCAGCGCCCGCTGCGGCGGATCTGCCGGCTGGCCTCATAGCCATCCATCACCGGCATATTGCAGTCCATCAGCACCATGTCGAAGCTTTGTTCTTCCAGCAGCTTGAGGGCTTCGCCACCGTGGGCGGCGACGATCACCTCGCAGCCGAGCTTGGCGAGCATGCCCTTGGCCACCAGTTGATTCACCGGGTTGTCTTCCACCAGCAGGACGCGCGCCCGGTGAGCGAGGGGGCCGGTTTCCAGCTGGATCAGGTCAAGCACCACGTCCGGATCGGTGCGCAGGTTGCGTTGCAGAATCTGGTACAGCGCCGTGCGGCTCAGGGGCCGGGCTTGTTGTTGCAGCGGCGCCAGGGCCGCGACTTCTTCGCTGGGCATGAAGTTGCCGTAGGCGGTCACCACCAGGATCGGCGCGGTGATGGACGGGCGCAGGCGAAACAGGCATTCGGGGCAGTCGGTGATCAGCAGGTCAGGATTCTGCCCGCTCAAGTCATCGTCAATGGAGTAGCAGCGCGGCGTCAGGCCCCAACTCGGCAGCAGGCTGTTGAGCAGTTCCGCCAGGCCGCTACTGCTGCTGGTGATCGCGATCACGTCGCCTGCCAGCGGCGCCAGGCGCATCGCCGGTAAATGCGTCGGCAGTGGCAGGTCGGCGCAGAACTGGCTGCCAAAACCGGCTTCGGAGCTGATGCTCAGGCGGCCCTTCATGGCCTCGCACAGGTTGTGGGTCAGCGCCAGGCCCAGGCCGGTGCCGCCAAACTGGCGAGTGATACCCGCACCGGCTTGGGTGAACGGCTGGAAAATCTTGACCTGAGCATCCTGCGCAATCCCGATGCCGGTGTCGCATACCTCGATTCTGACCCGGTCGGCCTGGGCACTGAGGCGCACGTCCACCCGGCCGAAACGCGTGAACTTCAGGGCGTTGGACAGCAAATTGCTGACAATCTGCCGTACCCGCGTCGGGTCGCCCAGCACCTGGGCGGGAAACTGCGGGTCGATCAGGCACGTCAACTCCACGCTGGGCGCGGCGTTTTGCGAGAGCAGGTTGGCGGTGTCCTCCACCAGTGCGCCCAGGTCGAACGGGATGTTTTCCAGCTCCAACTGACCGGCATCGAACTTGGACAGGTCGAGGATATCGTTGAGCAACTCCACCAGCACTTTGCCCGAGTCATGGGCGATCGACAGTTGCTGGCGTTGCTCGGCATTCAGCGGGCTGTCGAGGGAGAGGGCGATCATCCCGAGCAGGCCGTTGAGCGGCGTACGGATTTCATGGCTCATGTTGGCGAGGAACGCCGCCCGTGCCTGGGCCATGGACAGGGCCGTCATCTTCGCCGCTTCCAGTTCGTCGTTCGACAGCGTCAGTCGATGATTGATGGCCTTGAGTTCGGTGGTGCGCGCAGAAACGATGTCTTCCAGTTGGCCGAGGTATTCAGTCAGGCGGTTTTCGGCGTGTCGGCGTTGCTGGATCTCAGTCTCCATGTTTTCAAACTGCTGGTTGGCAACGTTGACCAGTACGCCGATCTCGTCGTGTTCGTGCCCCGGTGGGCAGTCCAGGCGCTCGTGCTTGCGTGAGCTCAGCTCGCGGATGATGCGCACCAGCGGCTTGGTCAGCATCACGTAGAACAGCGCCAACAGAATGCCGGTGAGGATCAGACTGCGGGCAAAGCCGTTGAGCAGAGTGATCTCGGCGCGGCGCAGGAAGCGGCTGCCGAACGCGTAGGTGTCGACGTCGAGACGTAATACGCCAAGGGCGTCATTGGGCATGTGGGTGAGGTACAGCCGGTCTTCGAATTGGCGGTTGGCGCCAAACAGGAAATCGCTGATGGGGCGGTAGGTGCTTTCCTTGCGCGGGCGCTGGACATCGGCCAGTACCAAACCGTTGTTGTCGACCAGTTGTGCGCGGGTGATGGCGGGGGAGTGCAGCAGGCCCAGGGTCAGTTCCTGAGCCAGTTCGGCGTCGATGTTGTAGGCGATGCGTGAAGCCGGGTTATGACTGATTTCAATCAGCGCGCGTATTTCCCGGTTGATGGATGCGTCTTCGCTGGCATAATCAATCCCAATCTGTAGCAGGCTGAGCAGGGTTCCCAAGACGAATCCGACCAGCACTGTCAGTCTGGCTTGTTTATAAGACAAGCGGTGGGCGAACTTGATATCCATCGGGTGCTGTACCACTTTACGTTTCCTTTCGCCCGGCAAGCATAGCTGAACATCCACAGGCTCAAACTTGCCCGGCATAAATCGATTTTATTCGGTGCAGCCCTGCTGGGTCCGCCTCAGGGTTGTCAATACGCCATCTTTTACAAGAACTTGCCAGAGGAATAGTCGTGGATTCTCGATTGAATGCCTTTCTTGAGCGTGCCGACGCGGTACTTGCTCGCCTGGAGCCCTTGTTGCCTGCCCCACGCGAGGCGGTTGACTGGAACCATTGCCTGGCTGCCCGCTGGCAGCGCGAAGGTCGCAGCGGCTTTTTATTGCCGCTGGAAGTCAGCCTGGACATGCGCCTGTCCGACTTGATCGGCGTGGACAAACAACGCGAACAATTGGCCCGCAACACCCAACAGTTTCTCGACGGCCTGCCGGCCAACCACGCGTTGCTGTGGGGTTCGCGCGGTACCGGGAAATCGTCCATGGTGCGCGCCTTGCTGGCCCAGCATGCCAAGGCCGGGTTGCGCCTGATCGAGATCGAGCGCGATCACTTGGCGGACCTGCCGCGAGTGGTTGAGCAACTGATCAAATTGCCACAGCGCTTTGTATTGTTCTGCGATGACCTGTCCTTCGAAGCCGGCGAGAGCGATTACCGCGTGCTCAAGAGCGTACTCGACGGCTCCCTGGAGCAGGCGCCGGAAAACGTCTTGCTGTATGCCACCTCCAACCGTCGTCACCTGGTGCCCGAGAACCAGAGCGACAACGAAAACTGGAAGACGGTAGATGGCGAGCTGCATCCTAACGAAGCGGTGGAGGACAAGATTGCCCTGTCTGACCGTTTCGGTTTGTGGCTGTCGTTTTACCCGTTCAATCAAGAGCACTTCCTGGATGTGGTCGAGCACTGGATCGGTGAGCTGGCGAACAAGGCCGGTTTGCAGTGGCAGCGCGATGAAGAGCTGGACATCCTCGCGGTGCGTTGGGCAACCGGGCGTGGCAATCGCAACGGCCGTTGTGCTTATCAGTTCGCCCGCAACTGGGTGGGCCTCAAGTTGTTGGAGCGTCAACCATGATCGATTTGCAACAGTCCGAAACCGGACTTGATGGTTACGCCATGCTGCATGCGCAACTGGAATCGTTGCTGGCGGATGAACGGGATTTCATCGCCAATGCCGCGCAGTTTTCTGCGTTCCTGTTCAACCAGCTGGACGATTTGAACTGGGCGGGCTTCTACCTCAACCGCAATGAAGAGCTGGTGCTCGGGCCTTTCCAGGGGCAGATCGCCTGTGTGCGCATTCCGTTTGGTCGTGGGGTGTGCGGCGCGGCAGCGGCCTCGCGACAAACCCAGCGGGTGGAAGACGTGCATGAATTTCCGGGGCATATCGCCTGCGATAGCGCGTCGAATAGCGAACTGGTGGTTCCGCTGGTCAAGGAAGGGCGCCTGATTGGTGTGCTGGACCTGGACAGCCCATCGCTGTCGCGGTTTACCCCGCAGGACCAGGCCGGCATCGAGCAGTTGGCGGCGATTTTCCTGCGGTTGACCGATTGCTGATGGCGTGAGCCTCCTGTAGAAGCGAGCTTGCTCGCGAAAAACCAGAGAACACCGCGTGCATCCAGAATGACCGCGTTATCGTTGGCGATTTTCGCGAGCAAGCTCGCTCCTACAAATTATCGACGGTCCAGGACCTCCAGTTGCATCTGCAGCATCCTTTCCAGCTCAAGCATGGATTTCTCCATGGCCTTGATATCCACCTCGATAGCGTGCCGATTGTCACCTTGGCCACAGGCCAGCTCCAAGGCTTCGCATTGCCCGGCCAGGATATCCGCCTGGATGATCCGTGCGGCGCCCTTGATCTTGTGGGCTTGCTCGATCAGGTCTTGGGGGGCGGCTTGTCGCGCCAGTAAGGCCATCAGCTCGACTCGATCATGCCGGCTGCTGCTGAGCAATTCTTCAAGCAAACGCTGACTCAACTGTGGGTCGCCGCCTGTCATCGCGTCCAGGCTTTGAAGGGTGAACACATTGCCGGTGGGCAACGGGGCGACCTGTGCCAATTGCTGCTCCAGCGCGGTGAGGCTGATGGGTTTGAACAGGCAATCATCCATGCCTGCGTCGAAGCAGCGTTGTTTCTCCTCGGGTTGAGCGTTGGCGGTGAAACCGAGTATCACGCACGGCGTTTTTTGCTCGCGCTGCTCATACTCGCGAATGGAATGACTCAACTCATAGCCGTTCATGACCGGCATATTGCAGTCGGCAATGACCAGGTCGAAGTGCTCCTCGCGCCAGGCCTGAAACCCTGCAGCACCATGATGGGCGGCGGTGAACTGATGCCCCAGGAAGCCCAGTTGCTGGCACATGAGCAAGCGGTTGGCCGGATGGTCATCCACCACCAGCACATTGAGTACCGGCGCCGGCTTGGTCGCGGCAGGCTCCAACTGGTCTACGGCCTTGACCGGTTGCAGGCTGGTCATCTTCAGGCTGACGTGGACCTGGGTGCCCACCATGGGTACGCTGCTCAGGCTCAGTTGCCCGCCCATCATGGCGCACAGGCTGCGACAGATCACCAGCCCCAGGCCGGCGCCGCTCCGGGCCAGGTGCCCGGAGTTGTCGGCTTGGGCAAAAGGCTCGAACAGGCGTGACTGGTCTTCGCGATTGATCCCGATGCCAGTGTCCTCTACCACCAGTTTCATCTCGACCTGCTGAGGTTGCCCGGTCGCTTTCAGTTGCACCTTGATCTTCACCTGCCCGCGTTCGGTGAACTTGATCGCATTGCTCACCAGGTTCGAAAGCACCTGTTTGAACCGCAACGGATCGATCAGCACATCGGTGTCGCCGGCATCGGGGCTGAACTCCAGCACCAGGCTCAGGGTTTTCTGGCGCGCCAGGCCATCGAACACGCGCACCACCGACTCGATCACCTCGCGCAGGTTGACCCGCTCCGGGGCCAGGCTCAGGCGGCCGGACTCGATGCGTGCAATGTCCAGAATATCGCCGATCAGCTCCAGCAGGTCCTTGGCCGAGTTGTACGCGACCTCGATGGCGGGGCGATCAAGATGACCCTGGTCGGCACGCTTGAGTGTCAACTCCAGCATGCCAATGACGGCGTTCATCGGTGTGCGGATTTCGTGGCTCATGGTGGCGAGGAACGTACTTTTTGCGCGGTTGGCTTCGTCGGCGCGTTCCTTGGCGGCACGAAGTTCATCGAACAGCTGGCGCCGTTCGCTGATATCGATCCAGCCGCCAATGATGCCCTGCACCTCGCCCATGGAGTCGCGGTACGGGAGAATCCAGTGATAGATCGTGAGTTTTTTCCCGTGGACATGCAGGGTGCGATCCAGGATCAGTGGTTTGCCTTCGGCCACCACCTGCTGGTAGTCGGCATTGTACTGAGCCGCCTCCGTCTCAAGCGCCATGTCCATCTGGGTGATGCTTTTGCCAATGATGTCCTCACGCTTGACGTCGAACGTTTGCAGGTAACTGTCGTTGCAGGTCTGCAGGAAGCCGTTGTGGTCACGTACGTAGATCGGATGCGGGGTTTCATTGACCAGCGCCCGCATGAACTCGAACTGGTCGTTAAGGGCGCGCTCAGCCAGTTTTCGATGCTTGATCTGGCGCTGCAGGTAGCCGTTCCAGGTCAGGGAAATCAACAGCAGCAGCCCGGTGCCGATGATGATCTGGGCAATCAGGCGGTGGTAATTGCGCCAGTAACCGTCGGATGCCGCGTTGTAGCCGCGCCAACGACTGTTGATCGCCGCCAGCTCATCCGGGGCAATGCTGAGCAGCGCCTTGTCGAGGATCGAGCTCAGTTCGGTGGCGTGGCGGGACGTCGCCAGCGCAAAGGTCGCAGGCAGCGTGCCAATGCTGGAGCTGATCTGTAACTTGTCCTGGAACACCGGTGAGGAGAGAAAGTAGTTGGCGATCACCAGAGGGTTCACTGCGCCGTCCACCTGGCCCTGTGCCAATAGTTCGGAGGCCTTGAAGGTATCACCGGCCTCTACCAGAGTGACCTGGGTAAACTCCTGGCGCAGGAATTTTTCCAGCGGGTTGCCTTGGGTAATCGCCAGGCGCTTGCCGACCATCTGTTGAAGGCTTGCGGGCGCGCCTGCCTCTTTGCGCGTCAGCAGTACATAGGAGTTTTCCAGGTAGGGGCGGCTAAAGCTCAACTGGGACTCGCGCCCGGCGCTTGGAACGATTGCGCCGATGATATCGGCTGCCCCGCTATGGACCAGCTCAATCATGCTGGCGACGTCCCGCACGTGTTGAATCTCGAAGCGCAGGCCGGTTCGCAGGCGAATCAGCTCCAGCAGGTCGGCGGTGACGCCCCGGAAATTGCCGTCGGTATCAAAAAATGTAAGCGGGGCGAGGGTTTCGTTGACCACCACCTTTACCATCGGGTTGCCTTTGAGCCAGCGCTCTTCGCGCAGGGTCAGTTGCAGCTTTCGGTCGGTCAGTAGAATGTCGCTGCCCGCACTCCAGCGCTTGGCGATGCTGTCGCGTTCATAGGTTGATACGCCATCGAGCACTGAATCGACGATGCTCAGGAGAATGGGTTGATCCTTGCGCAAGGCGAAGCTGAAACCGTAAGCCTCGTGCTTGCCGAAGTTGGCCATGCGGATGTTTTTCAGGTAGCCCTTGTTGATCATGTAGTGAGTGGAAATGGTGTCGCCCAGGAAGACGTCCGCCTGGTCGAATGCCACCGCATTCAAGGCATTCTGATAGGAGGGGTAGGCATGGATGGTCGCCTTTGGATACAGCGCCTGCACCTCATTCATGGGCAGGTAGTGGTAGACAAGGCTCAGGCGCAGGCCCGCCAGGCCGTCGCCAAGGTTGCGGTGTTCACCTTCGCGGGTGACCAGTACCGGTTGATCCACTGCGTAGGGCAATGACAGGGCAATATCGGGATTCGCCGCTTCAAAGCCGTTGGCGGACCCCAGAAAGTCGATATCGCCGTTTTCCAGCGCCCGGATCGCGGCTTCCCGGGAGGGATAGCGCAGCACCTTCAGCGGTATTGCCAGCGTCCTAGCCACCAGGCCGGCGTAATCGGCGGTCAACCCTTCATAATCGCGACCGCTGGAGGTGATGTCGAAGGGCGGGTAGTCGGGTGCAGACGTGCCCAGTATCAGTTCGCGTTTGTTTTGCAGCCACTGGCGCTGAGTCTTGTTCAGTGGGGTGTCCAGTTGAACGGCACCGGCACGCCCCAACAGTGCGTATTGCTCGGGAACAGTTTGTTCGGCAGGCACGGAAGTGCTGAGGCACGCCCCGATACTCAATATGATTAGATAGTCCTTTAAACGCCTGGGCATCCGATTTCTCACACTAGCGCGTTACGTTTTGCCATCTCGATAAGTTCTACCAAGGATTTGGCTTTTAGTTTTTGCATGAGCCTTTTTTTGTAGGTGCTGACAGTCTTGTTGCTGAGAAACATGCCTTTGGCTATTTCCTTGTTTGTCCGGCCTTGTGCAAATAATTGCAATACCATGAGTTCGCGATCATTGACCACTTTGAACAATTCAAGCTCTTCGTTGCACTCTGTTTCATTAGTGTTGCCGTTGAGGGCCTGGCTCGGAAAATAGTTGTAACCTGACAGGACTGCCCTGATAGCACTGAGCAGTTCGCTCAAGTCACCTTCCTTGCACACATAACCATCGGCACCGGAACGCATGCACCGTGTGGCAAAGAGTTTTGGCGTCTGGGCGGTGAGGATCAATGTCTTGGTCGGTGTACTCATTGCGTTGAACCGGCAAAGCACTTCCAGGCCGTCGAGTTTTGGAATTCCGATATCAAGGATGATCAGGTCCGGCTGGCACTCCTTGACCATTTGTATCGCATCACAACCATTATCTGCTTCTCCAACTACTTTATAGCCTTCGTGTTCTAACAACATTCGAATGGCAAGTCGGATAACGGGGTGGTCGTCGATAATAAAAACTGAGTTCATGATCAAATTCCATGCAAGCGCAAATAAAGTCGGCACATTAGCTCACATGGCAATGAAGGAGGATGAACTCGATGTGGAACAAACGTAAAACAAGAACATTCCTACAATAAAAAAAGCAAGGGATTACGCCCTGTGAGGTGTTTGTTGTTTGGGTGTAAGAAATTTGCGTGGGTAGAGTTTAAAAATAAGTGGCAGCGGGCAAGCTGTTTTACAGCGAGGGATTTTCATACGGGGCGGGCGTTTAACTTCCTACTTTCTTGTTGTGCGGGGGAAGGGGTGATTGGCGTATGAGCTCGCTCAGTTCAACGTGGTTCAAAGGCTTCGACAAGTAGCCAAGCAGCGGAAAGTTGCGTTGGAATGCCTGGGCCTTGAGGATTTCCAGTTCGTTCACGGGCAGGCCGCTGAGCAATATCGCGGATTTTATAAAGCCCCTGCGGTTGGCGATTTCAATCAACTCCAGCCCAGGCAGGTCCGGGAGGCATTGATCACACAACAGAATATCGAATGGTACGGCGGTTTGTGTCATCAGCCGCATTGCCTGCTCTGCATTTTCAGCCAGGGTCAGGTCGTGGTAGCCATAGTTGCGTAGCAGGCATTGGGTGGCCAGCAACTGAAAGGGGTGATCCTCCACCAAGAGGATTTGAAGTTGTTCGTGCATGGGGTTTTCCATGAAGTGACCAAGCGCCCGGGAGACGCTCCGCCAGGGCACGTAGTAAGACGTTAATGGCTCGCCAGTTATGGGGCGCAGGAGTGTGTCGAAACACTGCGGTCATGGCGCGCGATTATTCATCGCGGCGGGGAGGAAGTTCGATCAGGCCGCTCTGTTCCGTGCGTAGGGCGATTCTGTGAAAAAGTGGCCCTGGCCATAAGCCAGGGCGCTGGTTTATTGCGGACTGGAGCGCCCGGTCATCTCGCGGGCCATCTCGCTGGCGTAGCTGTCGGTCATGCCGGCGATGAAGTCGATCATGCGCAGGAACGAAGCGTGCAATGACCACGACGGGTCGGGGGCGCTGTTGCCCAGCAGGTCGAGGATGCGCCGGTTCTTGAACGACGGGGTGCGACCACCATGTTGTTCCAGGGCCGCGCCGCAGAAGGCATTCAAGAGGATTTCGAGGGTGGTGTAGGCGCCGATTTCATGCAGGGTCTTGCGCTTGTCCTGGAAGATCTTCTTGCGCGCCATGTCCTTGGCATCCAGTACGCAACGCTTGGCGGGGCCGTGCATATGTTCCACCAGGTCCCCCGGCAGGGTACCGGCCAGCAACGCTTCCTGTTGTTCGACGAACGCCCGGGCAGCGGCGTTGGTCAGGTGCTCGATGGCCTTGCCCCGCAGGATCGCCAGCTTGCGTCGCCGGGAATCCAGCGGGCCGAGTTGCCGGTAGGTTTGCGGTAAATCGTCGCCCACCAGGTCCAGCAGCAGTGACTCGACCTCGGCGTATTCCAGCAGCTCCATTTCCAGCCCGTCTTCGAGGTCGATCAACGCGTAGCAGATATCGTCGGCGGCCTCCATCAGGTACACCAATGGATGTCGCGCCCAGCGCTGTTCTTCCAGTTGCGGCAAGCCGAGCTTCTGGGCGATCTGCTCGAGAATCGGCAGCTCGCTCTGGTAGCAGCCGAACTTGTGTTTCTTGTAGCCCAGCGAGTCGGCGTGGCGGGCGGTCCAGGGGTATTTCAGGTAGGTGCCCAAGGTGGCGTAAGTCAACCGGGTACCGCCGTCAAACTGGTGGTATTCCAGCTGCGTGAGTACCCGGAAGCCCTGGGCATTGCCTTCGAAATTGAGGAAGTCATTGCGCTCGGCGCTGGTCATGTCATCCAGCCAGCCACGCCCGGAAGCCTGCTGGAACCAGTGCCGGATCGCGTCTTCACCGGAATGACCAAACGGCGGATTACCGATGTCGTGGGCCAGGCAGGCCGATTGCACCACCATGCCCAGGTCGCTCGGGTCACACCAGTCGGGCAGGGCGCTGCGGATCGTCTCGCCCACGCGCATGCCCAGGGACCGTCCCACGCAGCTGACTTCCAGGGAATGGGTCAGCCGCGTATGGATGTGATCGTTGCTGGTCACCGGATGCACTTGGGTCTTGCGGCCCAGTCGGCGAAACGCGCCGGAAAAGATGATGCGATCATGGTCTTTGTGAAACGGGCTGCGCCCCAGTTCTTCCGGGCTGTGCAGCGGTTTTCCAAGGCGTTCGCGGGTAAGCAGGGTGGGCCAATCCAAGGCGGGTAATCTCCGTGCGGTGAATGACGCCTCCCAGCTTCCCGGTTCAGCCGGGCCTTCGCAAGCGAAAAACTACAGGCCGGCGGCGTCGATATCGATTAGCAGCAGGCGCTGACCATTATCAAAGAATTGTCCGGCAGTCAGGCAGTACTGGTTGGTGGTGGCATCGCGATAGGTTGAGGACAGGGTCAGCCGCCGCTCCTCCCAACCTTCGGCCAGCAGATGATAAAAATACGGACGCCATGACCAGTTGTGGCCCAGGTAGCGGCTGTCGGCTTGCCAGGCGCCCTGGTGCCATTCGAAATTGGGCGTCAGTTGCGTGCCATGCCGGTCGCACTGGTAAAAACGCAGCAGCCAGGGAAACGCCGGCAATTGCGGCAGTTGGCTCAGCGGTGCATGGGTGTGGGCCCAGGTTTGCAGGATCTGCATCAGCTGCGCCAGTTGCTGGCGCAGCTGCATAATCCGGCCACGTTCGGCCAGCTTCTGTTGGACGTAACCGGTGCGCAGTTGGGCGAAGTGCGGCACGAACGCGTCGGTGTCGAACCAGTCCAGCTGGGCCTGGGCGAACAGGTAGCCCTGGACATAACGCGCACCACATTCCAGGGCGAAATTGAGCTGGGTCTCGGTTTCGACGCCCTCGGCAATGATCCAGCAGCCGGTTTTTTCCGCCATTTGTGCCAGCGCCCGCACCACGTCCCCGCTGGGGCCACCCCGGGCAGCAGCCTGGAACAGGCGCATGTCGAGCTTGAGAATGTCCGGTTGCAGGGCCAGCACCCGGTCCAGTTGCGAATAGCCAGCGCCGAAATCATCAATGGCAATCCGCGCCCCGGCTTCGCGGTAGCGCTCGACCACTTCGGCCAGGCGCTGGATATCACCGCCCAGTTCCGTGATCTCGAAGACGATACGGCGCGGGTCGACGTTATGCACCTGCAATTGCTTCAGGCTCGGCAAGGCCTGCCCCGGGCGCAGCCGGGTAATCCAGCGTGGCGAGATGTTCAGGCTGAGGAACCACTCTTGCGGGGCTTCATGCAGACGGCTCAGGGCATTGTCGCGGATCTGTCGGTCCAGGCGGCGCAAGGCCACGGAGGGCGTACGCGGGTCGGCAAACAACGGACCCACCGAGCGCAGTTCACCGTTCGCCTGGCGCAGTCGCCCCAAGGCTTCTACGCCGGCGATGCGGCCGGTAGCGGTGTCGATGAATGGCTGGAAGCAGGCGAGCGGTTGCCCGTCGATCACAGGGCCTCCTTAAAAGACCGGAATAAAAAAGGCCCGGCCCTCGAGGGTGAGGGCCGGGCCTGATCTGTTTGCAAGAATGCAGCCAGCGCGGCTTAACTTTTGCGCGAAGCACCCTGCATGGCCAATTTGATCAACGGGATCAGACCGGCGCCAAGCCGCACCAGGCGGGTCATGGTGCCGATTCCGCCGCCCTTGGCGCCTTTACCGGTGAGAAAGCCCAACAGTGTCACCACTCCCACGCCCCACAGCGGCGCGTGCTTGATGCCAAAACCGTCCTGCCAGCTCTGGCCCATGTTGCGGACCTTTTGCAGCGGCAGCATCAGTTGCTGGGACTCGTGACGAATTTCCTGGCGGTGCATTTCCATGCGCAGGCGGATCAACGCCTTGCGCATCTCTCGCCGGGAAGTGTTTTGCGGCAATTCAGTCATGCTCATGGCAGCAGGCGCTCCCGGTCGTTGGCCAGCTCTTCGAGGGTGGCATGGAACGGCGTGGACTCATCGAACACCGCCGCCTTCAGGCGCAACCCGCAGAATGCTGCGGCCAGTATGTAGAACACACACAAGCTGATGATCCCGGTCAGGCGGTAGGTATCCCACACCAGAATCATCACCAGCGCCGACAAACCCACCAGCAGCAGCAAGGCAAACACCAGCGCCAGGCCGGCGAACAGCAACAGGCTGACGGTGCGGGCTTTCTGCTCCTGCAACTCGATGCCAAACAGCTCGACGTGGCTGTGCAGCAAACCCAGGACAGCCGCTCCCAGGCGCCGTGAAGTAGAACTTGGGCCCGTGGACGAGCCGGATTCGCCGATAGACATGATTAGCGCCTTGTAGCCAGCAGGCCGATCAAAAAGCCCACGCCGGCTGCAATGCCGACGGACTGCCATGGGTTGGCCTGGACATAATCCTCAGTGGCCGTGACCGCCGCCTGCCCGCGTTCGCGCAGGGAGTCTTCGGTCAGTTGCAGGGTTTCACGGGCCTTGAGCAGGCTGTCGTGAATCTTGCTGCGCAGCTCGTCAGCCTGGTCACCGGCCAGAATCGCCGTGTCGTCCAGCAGCTTCTCGGTATCGCTGACCAGGGTTTGAAAATCCGCCATCAGTATTTCTTGAGCAGTCTTTGCCGTTTTTCTGGCCATGGTTATCTCCGTGAGTAGCTGGTCTGTTTACTTTTGGTTTCGAGTCACCGGCATCGGTGAAGGTTCACTGCAATTGTCTGGTACAGCTTTTGCTTTGCCTTGGTGCGCAGGCCTGGGGCCTTGCGCTGAATCCGGGCGGTTGGGGCTCAAACCCTGAAAAACCTTACCCTAAATAACTAAAACTCGCGGAAAAACCCTGTCGGATTTTGCCTTTCTCAATGATCGCTGCGCTAAACCGGTTCACGGCCTCAAAAGAAGGTCGAACCGTCAGGGCCAATTTAGTGCGCGTCATGAAGGTCATGAACTGCTTTGGTGCTTTTTCCTGCATGTGCAGGCCTGCCATCCTCCATGGAAAATTTGCAAAGCGCGGTGGACACCCTCGTCCACAGTTCCAACACGCTGTTCATTCTGATTGGTGCGGTCATGGTCCTGGCCATGCACGCCGGCTTTGCCTTCCTGGAAGTCGGTACCGTGCGCCAGAAGAACCAGGTCAATGCCCTGTCGAAAATCCTCAGTGACTTCGCCATCTCCACACTGGCCTATTTCTTTATAGGCTATTGGATCTCCTACGGCGTGACCTTCATGCAACCGGCGGCGGTGATCAGCGCCGACCACGGTTACGGCCTGGTGAAATTCTTCTTCCTGCTGACCTTTGCGGCAGCGATCCCGGCGATCATCTCCGGGGGGATTGCCGAGCGCGCACGTTTTGCGCCGCAACTGTGTGCCACCGCGTTGATCGTAGCCTTCATCTACCCGTTTTTCGAAGGCATGGTGTGGAATGGCAATTACGGACTGCAAGCCTGGTTGCTGGCCAGCTTCGGCGCGAGCTTCCATGACTTTGCCGGCAGCGTCGTGGTGCACGCCATGGGCGGTTGGCTGGCACTGGCGGCCGTGTTGCTGCTCGGCCCGCGCCAGGGACGTTATCGGGAAGGGCGCCTGGTGGCATTCGCGCCGTCGAGCATTCCATTCCTCGCGTTGGGCTCGTGGATCTTGATCGTCGGCTGGTTCGGCTTCAACGTCATGAGTGCTCAAACCCTGTCCGGGGTCAGCGGGCTGGTGGCGGTCAACTCGTTGATGGCGATGGTCGGTGGCACCGTGGCGGCATTGGTGATCGGTCGTAACGACCCAGGCTTCTTGCACAACGGTCCGCTGGCCGGGTTGGTCGCGATCTGTGCTGGCTCCGACCTGATGCACCCGGTGGGCGCCCTGGTGACAGGCGCGGTGGCGGGCGGCTTGTTCGTCTGGTTCTTCATCGCGGCCCAGGATCGCTGGAAGATCGACGATGTGCTGGGTGTGTGGCCGCTGCACGGGCTGTGCGGTGTGTGGGGCGGGATTGCCTGCGGGATCTTCGGCCAGACCGCCCTGGGTGGTCTGGGCGGCGTGAGCCTGATCAGCCAGTTGATCGGCACCGCGCTGGGCGTGGTCGTGGCGCTGGCCGGCGGCTTCCTGGTGTACGGCGTGATCAAGCGTGTGAGCGGCCTGCGCCTGAGTCAGGAGGAAGAGTATTACGGTGCGGATCTGTCGATCCACAAGATTGGGGCGGTCAGTCAGGATTGAGGGAAAAAAGTCGTGAGCCTCGTTGAATCAGTTATAGGCCATCCTGATCTGGGTCAGGCTTTTGCCATGCCCCGACGCTGTTAGAATAGTCGCCTGATTCTTCTCGGATCCTTTGCCATGCTTCCTGAATGTCAGTTATTCGGCACCCTGGGTTGCCATCTTTGCGAGTTTGCCGAAGCCGAAATCATGCCGTTGGTCGAACACGGTCTGTTGGTGGAGTTGGTGGATATCGCCGATTCCGAGGCCTTGTTCGAAGCCTACGGCCTGCGGATTCCGGTGCTGCGCCGGGTGGATACGGGCGCGGAGCTGGATTGGCCGTTCGATGAAGCGCAGGTGGTGAGCTTTCTCCTCTAGCACTCTGCGATGGCGAGTTCCCGATTATTCAGTTACTGTATGTTTGTACAGCGATTGAATGAGAGGGAACGCCCGTGGTGAATGTTGAACAACTGAAAAGCAGCGTCAATCGCATGTCCGCCGACGTCGTGCGCGACGCGGTGAACGAGCTGCGCCTCGATGGCCTGGTCACGGAAGGCAAGACGCCCTTTAACAAAGTGCACTTCAATACCTGCTTTGCCGAGATCGAGGCGCTGTTCCAGCGGGCCGGTTATCACAAGCAGTTGGATGTGGTGGGCTATCAGGGCTTGCTGTATGCGCTTTATGACCCGGGCCGCTGGGAAGCGGTGGATGTGCTGCGCTGGCTCAAGGAATTCACCGAGGCAGCCAGTGCGTCGCCGGTGCTGCGCGCAGAATTGGCCAAGGCTTGAATCTGTGCTGGGCCTGATCCGGCCGCATGCGGGATAATGCCCGCCTGTATGTCCACGTTTTGAGCCTGCCCATGTCCGTTTTTTCCGCTGCCCAGCATCAAGCCAGCACCTTGTACCTGCCGCCGGGCGCCTGGGCCACCGTGCTGGAGTGTCTGTGCGAGCACTTCCAGGCCATCAGCCGTGAACAATGGCTGGACCGCATCGCCCGGGGCCGGGTGCTGGACATCCACGGCACACCTATCCCTCAGGACCTGGCCTACCGCGAAGGCCTGTGCATCTACTACTTCCGCGAAGTGCCGAACGAGAAAGTGATCCCCGTGCAGGAGACGATCCTGTACGCCGATGAACACCTGGTGGTGGCTGACAAGCCGCACTTCCTGCCGGTAACGCCCGCCGGCGAGTATGTCGAGCAGACGCTGTTGCGGCGCTTGATTCGTCGCCTGGACAACCCGGCCCTGGTGCCGCTGCATCGTATCGATCGGCATACTGCGGGGCTGGTGCTGTTTTCCGCAAACCCGCAGACGCGCTCGGCGTATCAGCAGCTGTTTCCCACGCGCAAGATCGACAAGTTCTACGAAGCCATTGCTCCGGCATTACCTGGGCTGATCTTTCCGCTGGTGCACAAAAGCCGGCTGGTGGATGGTGAGCCGTTCTTTCGCATGCAGGAAGGCGAGGGCGCGAGCAATACCGAGACGGCCGTCGAGGTGCGGGAAAAGAACGGCGACCTATGGCGCTACGGCCTGTTTCCGGTGACCGGCAAAAAGCATCAGTTGCGGGTGCACATGACGGCGTTGGGCGCGAGTATCTGTAACGACCCGTTCTACCCCGATGTCATCAAGGATGCCGAGGACGATTACGCCAACCCACTCAAGCTGCTGGCCCAAGGCGTGCGTTTCATCGACCCGGTTACCGGTCTGGAGCGTAACTTTCGCAGCGAGATCAGCCTGGACTGGTAAACCCCCAGGAACGAGAAAGCCCGCATTACGCGGGCTTTTTTGTATCTGGCGTTAAGACTTACAGGTCTTTAACGGTGCGAACCTGATCCTTGTTGATCCGGGTTTGCTTACCATCCAGTTGCTGAAATTCATAGAAACCGGTGGACTTGTCGAAACTAGGAGTGTCGACGGCCTGGATTTCGCGACCGTCATTCAGGGTGATCACTGTAGGCGAGGCGCAACCGGCAAGGGTAGCGAGGCCCAGTGCAAGCATGAGAGCGGCGATGGTCCGTTGAGTCATGAGTTTGTCTCCGAGAGAATGCTTTGTTGAGTACTGACCTTGTGACGTGTGTAACGTCGGCAAAGTTCCTTGTTCGACGCTCATTCTGACACGCTGGGCGGGCGGTGCAACAACTCCGGTGTATTGAGGTTGGCCAGGCGTGGGTCGTCGGCGGGGCAATCCAGGGCCAGGGCCCCCAGCGCCTGCATGATCCGGCGCGGGCTGCGCTCGCCGGCGGCCCAAGCCTCATCGAACCGCTCGCGCAGCCGCGTCGGTACGACGCAGAGCAGTGGCTCCCAGAAATCGCCGTGGCGCACCATCACCGGCAACAACGGATTTTGCTGCGCCGTGCTGCGCAGGTCCGCGAGCAATCGCGTGTCGATCTGCGGCACATCACACGGCAGCACCAGCAGATGCGCATGCTGCGCCACCGCAAGTCCTGCGCGGATGCCGGCCAGTGGCCCGGGAAAATCCGGGCTGTCATCGCCGACCAATTGATCGGCGTAGGTCGCGTACTGCGGCTGGTTGCGATTGCAGGAGATGATCAGGTCGTCGGTCAAAGGCCGCACCAGACGATGCAGGTGCGCAATCAACGGCTGACCGTGCCAGTCGAGCAGGCCCTTGTCGAGGCCGCCCATGCGCTGGCCACGGCCGCCGGCCAGCAACAGCACGGAGCAGGGCAGAGGGGAAGAATGGCTTGGCATGGCGGCTCCTGCGGGCAGTGAAACGGGGGGCTGTGATATAACATCGGGCTGTTCCTTCGACAACCGGACCGAGCCATGAAAGCCAAGGCTGATGCGCCCTTTGTACCCCTGAATATCGCTGTATTGACGGTCAGTGACACCCGCACCCTGGAAACCGACACGTCGGGCCAGGTCTTCGTCGACCGCCTGACCGCCGCCGGCCATCTGCTGGCCGAGCGTGTTCTGCTTAAAGATGATCTGTACAAAATCCGTGCGCAAGTGGCGCACTGGATTGCCGAAGACGTGGTGCAAGTGGTGTTGATCACCGGCGGCACCGGCTTTACCGGCCGCGACAGCACCCCGGAAGCAGTGAGCTGCCTGTTGGATAAACAGGTGGACGGTTTCGGCGAACTGTTCCGGCAAATTTCCGTGGCCGATATCGGCACTTCCACCGTGCAGTCCCGTGCCCTGGCCGGCCTGGCCAATGGCACCCTGGTGTGCTGCCTGCCGGGCTCCACCAACGCGGTGCGCACCGGTTGGGACGGGATTCTCGCCGAGCAACTGGATAACCGTCACCGCCCGTGCAACTTCGTCGCGCATTTGAAGCAGGCCGAGCCCTGTGAATCCCGTGGGTAAGCCTGGCAAGACCGGTGCGTTGATGCCGGTTGAAGACGCCCTCGAACAACTGCTGGCAATGGCCGAGGCAGCGCCGATTCGTGAGCAGGAAACGTTGCCGCTGGCGGAGTGTGATGGTCGCGTGCTGGCGCAGGCGCTGATCTCGACCCTGGACTTGCCGCCCTGGCCCAACAGCGCCATGGACGGTTACGCCCTGCGCCTGGCGGACTGGACCGGCGAGCCGTTGGTGGTCAGCCAGCGCATTTTTGCAGGCACGGCACCGGAGCCTTTGGCCGCAGGCACCTGTGCGCGAATCTTCACCGGCGCCCCGGTTCCGGAAGGCGCGGACTGCGTTGAGATGCAGGAAAACGCCGTGGTCCACCCCGATCAGCGGGTGGGCTTCACCGAAGCGTTGCAGGTGGATCAAAACATCCGTCCCCAAGGCCAGGAAACCACGGTCGGCGAACTGGTGTTGCCTGCCGGCACACGTCTTGGCCCGATCGAGTTGGGCCTGGCGGCTTCGCTGGGTCGTGATCGCCTGGAGGTAGTACGACGCGCTCGCGTAGCCGTACTCTCCACCGGCGACGAGTTGATCGAGCCGGGCCTGCCGCTGGGCCCCGGGCAGATCTACAACAGTAATCGCCGGGTGCTGTGCAGTTGGCTGGAGCGTCTGGGCTGTGAAGTGGTGGACGCCGGGATCCTGCCGGATGACCTGGAACAAACCCGCGAACGCCTGGGCGCATTGGGCTCGGTCGACTTGATTCTGTCCACCGGCGGTGTGTCGGTGGGCGAGGCGGATTTCCTCGGGATTGCGCTGCGGGAAGAGGGCGAGCTGGCGCTGTGGAAGCTGGCGATCAAGCCGGGCAAGCCGCTGACGTTCGGGCATTTCCGTGGCGTACCGGTGATTGGTTTGCCGGGTAACCCGGCGTCGACGCTAGTGACCTTTGCCTTGCTGGCACGGCCTTACCTGTTGCGCCGCCAGGGCGTGGAAGACGTGCAGCCGTTGCGCATTGAAGTGCCGGTGGGGTTTGTCTGGGCCAAGCCGGGGAATCGTCGCGAGTATCTGCGCGGGCGGCTTGAGCAGGGCAAGGCGATCATCTACCGCAACCAGAGCTCGGGTGTGCTGCGCAGTGCGGCGTGGGCTGAAGGTTTGGTAGAGGTGCTGGAAGGCACGACGCTGGAGATCGGTGATCGGGTCAACTTCATACCGTTGAGTGAAGTCCTGAACTGATCCCCCCACTGTAGGAGCGAGCTTGCTCGCGAAAAACCAGAGAACACCGCGTGCATCCAGGATGCCCACGTTATCGTTGGCGATTTTCGCGAGCAAGCTCGCTCCTACAGGAGGTCAGACGATCAAGGCAAATCACGACTCGCGTAAAACGCACTCAACACCTTCACCAGGTGCGCCAGGTCGTGGCTGCCGCACAGCTCGCGAATCGAGTGCATGGCAAACGTCGGCAAACCGATATCCACGGTGCGCACGCCCAGGTGGCTGGCAGTGATCGGGCCGATGGTCGAACCGCAACCCATGTCGCTGCGAACCACAAAGCTCTGCACCGGCACTTCTTCAGCCATGCACAGGTGGCGGAAGAACCCGGCGGTTTCGCTGTTGGTGGCGTAGCGCTGGTTGCTGTTGACCTTGATCACCGGGCCGGCATTGAGTTTCGGGCCGTGGTTGGCGTCGTGCTTCTCGGCGTAGTTGGGGTGCACGCCGTGGGCGTTGTCGGCAGATACCAGCAGCGACTTCTGGATGGTGCGTACGAACTCATCACCCTCGGGCAGTAGGCGACGCAATGTCTGCTCCAGCATCGGGCCGTCGGCACCGCAGGCGGAGCACGAGCCGACTTCTTCGTGGTCGTTGCACACCAGCACGCAGGTTTCGTCGGTTTCGGCGGTGAGCAGGGCTTGCAGGCCGGCGTAGCACGACAGCAGGTTGTCGAGGCGGGCACCGGCGATAAAGTCGCCATTGAGGCCAATCACCGCGGCGCTCTGGGTGTCGTAGAAGCTCAGCTCATAGTCGAGCACCACATCGGCGTTCAAACCGTGTTCACGGGCCAACTGTTCGGTAAGCACCGCGCGGAAGTCCACACGTTCGTCACCGGCAAACTGCGCGAGGATCGGCGGCAGCTCGGTCTGGGCATTGATTGCCCAACCCTGGTTGGCTTCACGGTTCAGGTGAATGGCCAGGTTGGGGATGATCGCGATGGGCAGCTTGAAGTCGATCAACTGGCTTTCGACCTTGCCGTCACGACGGAAGGTCACGCGGCCGGCCAGGGACAAATCGCGGTCGAACCACGGCGCCAGCAGCGCGCCGCCGTACACTTCCACACCCAGTTGCCAGAAGCCCTGGCGTTGCAGTTCCGGCTGTGGCTTGACCCGCAGGCAAGGGCTGTCGGTGTGGGCGCCGACCAGGCGAATACCGCCTTGCAGGGGCGAGTGGCGGCCGAGCTTGAAGGCGATGATCGAGGAGTCGTTGCGGGTCACGTAGTAGCGACCGTTGGCCTCGGTGGTCCAGGTCTCGCGCTCGTCAAGACGCTGGAAACCGGCGGCTTCCAGGCGTTGTGCAAGGGCGGCGGTGGCATGGAACGGGGTAGGGGAGGCCTTGAGGAAGTCGATCAGGCCTTGGTTCAACTCTTCGCGCATAAGTAGCTCCAGACAGCAATGGCGCGAGTTTACCGTCCGATGGGATAAGTGCACAGAACAAATGTGGGAGCGGGCTTGCTCGCGAATGCTGTGTATCAGTTAGCTCATTCAGCGACTGACACACAGCATTCGCGAGCAAGCCCGCTCCCAAATTTTAATTGCGTTTGCAGGTTAAAACGGCGCGGGGCACTCGAAGCGCAAGCGCTCGCCGCTCTGGGGATGGGTGAAGCTCAACATGCTGGCATGCAGGCACAGGCGCGGCCAGGCCGCCAAGGCCTGCTCATGGGCGTACAACCCATCGCCCAACAACGGATGCCCGATGGACAGCATGTGCACACGCAGTTGATGTGAGCGTCCGGTAATCGGCGTCAGCTCAACCCGGCACCAGTCGCCGCAACGTTCCAGGACCTTCCAGAAGGTCAGCGCGTTCTTGCCGAACTCGTGGTCCACCACGTGCCGTGGCTTGGTCGGCGGGTCGTAGCGCAATGGCAAGTCGATGCTGCCGCTGTCCAGTTCCGGTTGGCCCCAGCACAGTGCGGTGTAGGCCTTTTCGGTTTCGCGGTCATGAAACTGGCGCGACAGTTCACGGTGGGTGTCGGCGTCGCGGGCCAGCAGGATGATGCCCGACGTTTCCCAGTCCAGGCGATGGACGATGCGGGCTTCGGGGTAGCCGTTTTCCTGCAGGCGGGTGATCAGGCAGTCCTTGTTGTCTTCGGCGCGACCGGGCACCGAGAGCAGCAGGGTAGGCTTGTTCACCACCAGGACAGCGGCGTCCTGATGAAGGATGTGGACATTGGACAACGGCATTAAAACAGCCTCGTAACAAACGCCAACGGCGGCTGGGTTGCCGAAGTTCCTGCAGGAGCGAGCTTGCTCGCGAAAAACTCAAGAACAACACGCCCATTCAGTATGAGCGCGTTATCGTTAACGTCCTTCGCGAGCAAGCTCGCTCCTACAGAAGCCCAGTAACCGAGCCGCCGTGGCGACCGCCTTTTCGATCAACGATCAGGCAGGGTGATATTGAGTTCCAGAATCGAGCAGCTGCCGTCATTTTCCAGGGCGACATGCACGTCATCGTTACCGATATTGACGTACTTGCGGATCACCTCCACCAGTTCCTTCTGCAAGGCTGGCAGGTAATCCGGAGTGCTGCGTTGGCCGCGTTCGTGCGCCACGATGATCTGTAGACGCTCTTTCGCTACCGACGCGGTACTTGGCTTTTTGTTGGCGCGAAAGAAGTCGAGAAATTTCATTGTTTAGTTGCCTCCAAAGATACGCTCGAAGAATCCCTTCTTCTTAACATCGAGGAAGCGATGTTCCACGGTCTTGCCCAGCAAGCGATCAACGGCATCGCTGTACGCCTGGCCGGCGTCGCTCTGGTCGTCAAGAATCACCGGCACGCCTTGGTTGGATGCCTTCAGGACGGCCTGGGATTCCGGGATCACACCCAGCAGGGTCACGGCGAGGATTTCCTTGACGTCTTCAACGCCGAGCATTTCGCCGTTGCTGACGCGCTCAGGGTTGTAGCGGGTCAGCAGCAGGTGTTCCTTGATCGGATCTTCACCTTTCTCGGCACGCTGGGACTTGCTGGCCAGCAGGCCGAGCATGCGGTCCGAGTCACGTACCGACGACACTTCCGGGTTGGTCACGACGATGGCTTCGTCGGCGAAGTACATCGCCAGGTGAGCGCCGGTTTCGATACCCGCCGGGGAGTCGCACACTACGTATTCGAAGGTTTCCTTCAGTTCAGCGAGGACTTTGCCTACGCCTTCTTTGGTCAACGCATCTTTGTCGCGGGTCTGGCTGGCGGCCAGCACGTACAGGTTCTCAAGGCGCTTGTCCTTGATCAGGGCCTGCTGCAGGTTGGCTTCGCCGTTGACCACGTTGACGAAGTCGTACACCACGCGGCGTTCACAGCCCATGATCAGGTCGAGGTTACGCAAGCCGACGTCAAAGTCGACGATGACTGTCTTGTGGCCGCGCAGAGCGAGGCCGGTACCGATAGCGGCGCTGGTGGTGGTCTTACCCACACCACCCTTGCCGGATGTAACCACGAGAATCTTGGCCAAGGTGTTTCACCCCTAAGGAAAAAGGACTTTCAGTCCCTGAAAAACATCTCTTGATACTCGCTGCAGGCGGACAGCCTTTGTAGGAAAAAGATGTGGTTTCCGTAGGGGAAACGCCAGCTTTCAATTATTCCTACACAAGTATTGCCGGTTTCGCTGTGCTATCAGAGTCTAGAGATGCTTGGAAAATGCGGCAGTATCCGTTAAAGACGGGTGATGTTCAACACATCGCCCGACAGGCTGACTTGTACCCCGGCCCCCCACAGCGGATCGCGGCGCAAATCTTCCGAAACCTTGTACTGGCCTGCGATGGACACTAGCTCAGCGGTCAACTGCTGGCAAAAAATACGGGCCTTGGTGTCACCCTTTATGCCGGCCAGTGCACGACCGCGCATGGGGCCGTATACATGGATGTTTCCGTCGGCAAGAAGTTCCGCCCCCGGGCTTACCGGGGCGATGACGACAAGGTCGCCACCCTGGGCGTAAATCTGCTGCCCGCCCCGCACGGGAGAGGTGATGATCTTTGTAGGCTTGATCGTCGGCTCTGGTGGTTTCTCGGGTTTTTTCTTCTCTTCGCCGACCAACGGGTCAAGCGGACGCTCACGTGCGCCCGACGGCGGCAGTACTGGCAGTTCAATGGCGATCGCCGCGGCAATGTCTTCGATACGGCTGGCACGAATCGCCAGGGTGCGCAGGCCATGCTGGCGGCACACACGCATCAACCCGGGCAGGTCGACAGCGCCCTGGCCGGCCGGGAGTTTGTCCAGGGCCAGCACCAGCGGCGCATTGTTGAAGAAGTTCGGCGCCAGGGCGACCTTGGCGGCGAGCTGGCGGTCCAGGGCGTCAAGGTCATTGCGGGCCAGTTCCAGCACGGTAATGGCGAGCATGCTGCCTTTCAACTGGAACACGGGATCTTGGTCTAGCGGTTCGGTTTGGCTCATGGTCGGCAAAGCGGCTTGTCACGAAAAGTGTCGAGACTTATAACGAGAACATCCGCTAGCCGCAAGCCGGGTCGAACCGTTGTAGAATGCGCGGCCGTTGTCTTTACCGGAATCTTTAATGGATCGCCCGCGTTTTCGAGCTGTATTTTTTCACCCGCGTTTCTGGCTGCTATGGCTGGGGCTCGGTTTGCTGTGGCTGATTGTGCAGTTGCCGTACCGGGCTTTACTGGGGATTGGCCGTGCCTTGGGTGCGGGAATGTACCGGGTGGCCGGTGAACGTCGACGCATTGCCGCGCGAAACCTGGAACTGTGCTTCCCGGAAAAATCCGCCAAAGAACGTCAACATTTACTCAAGGAAAACTTTGCCTCCACCGGCATCGCTTTTTTCGAGATGGCCATGAGCTGGTGGTGGACCAAGCCGCGGCTCGCGCGCCTGGCCCATGTCGAAGGGCTGGAACACCTCAAGCAGGCGCAGCTGGAAGGCAAGGGCGTGATCCTCATGGCCCTGCATTTCACCACCCTGGAAATCGGCGCCGCCTTGCTCGGGCAGAAACACACCATCGACGGCATGTACCGCGAACACGGCAACCCGTTGTTCGATTTCGTCCAGCGCCGTGGCCGCGAGCGGCACAACCTTGATTCCCTGGCCGTAGAGCGTGAAGACGTGCGCGGCATGCTCAAGCTGCTGCGGGCCGGCCGTGCGATCTGGTACGCACCGGACCAGGACTACGGCGCCAAGCAAAGTATCTTCGTGCCGTTGTTCGGTATTCAGGCCGCCACCGTCACGGCCACCAGCAAGTTCGCACGCCTGGGCAAAGCGCTGGTAGTGCCGTTCACTCAGGAACGCCTGGCCGACGGCAGCGGTTATCGCCTGGTGATCCATCCGCCGCTGACCGACTTCCCGGGTGAATCCGACGAGATCGATTGCCTGCGCATCAACCAGTGGGTCGAGGCTTCCGTGCGCGAATGCCCCGAGCAATACCTGTGGACCCACCGCCGCTTCAAGAGCCGGCCACCGGGTGAGCCTAAGCTGTACGAAAAACGCCGTCGTTGATCTGAAGTCCCCAAGCACCATGGAGTGATGCAATGCGCCCAGCTGAACCGGTCACAGGCTTGATTCTTTCCGGCGGCGGGGCGCGGGCCGCCTATCAGGTGGGGGTATTGGCGGCGATTGCCGAGCTGTTGCCGCCGGGGGCGGCCAATCCGTTTCCGGTGATTGTCGGCACCTCGGCCGGGGCGATCAATGCGGTGAGCCTGGCCAGCGGCGCCATGGACTTTACCGCCGCCATCCAGCGCCTGACCGCCTTCTGGCAAGGCTTTCGCAGCCATCTGGTGCTGCGCAGTGACTGGCCCGGAGTGGTCAGCCAGGCCAGTCGTTTCCTTATTCACAGCCTGCTGGGGATTGGTGCGCAAGTGCCAGTGGCGCTGCTCAACAGTTCGCCGCTGCGGGATTTGTTGCGTGACAAACTGCACCTGGAAGGCATCAACGAGGCGATTCGCCAGAAACACTTGCATGCAGTGGCCGTCACCGCTTTCGGATACGAGTCCGGGCAAGCCGTGACCTTCTATCAGGGCGGCGGCACCATCGACGCCTGGCTGCGCCATCGGCGCATCGGCATTCCCACCCAACTGACCGTTGAACACCTGCTGGCCAGCTCGGCGATTCCGTTGCTGTTTGCGCCGGTCAAACTCGACCAGGAATATTTTGGCGACGGTGCCGTCCGGCAATCGGCACCCATCAGCCCTGCGTTGCACCTGGGAGCCAGCCGGGTGCTGGTGGTGGGCGTCAGTGGCAACCCGCGCGGCAACGACCCTTCGAACCCGGTACGTACCTTCACCGGCCAGGAGCCGACTTTGGCGCAGATCGGTGGGCACATGCTCAACAGCACGTTCATCGATAGTCTGGAAAGCGACATCGAATTGCTTGAGCGCCTGAACCAGTTCAGCCATGTGTTGCCTGCCGATGCGGCGATACAGGGTTTGGCACCGGTAGAGGTGCTGGTGATTGCACCAAGCCAGCCGATCGACGAAATCGCGGCACGTCATCGTCAGGAGTTGCCGGCGGCATTGCGCCTGTTTCTGCGTGGGCCGGGGGCGACCAAAACGAGCGGGGCGGGCGTGCTCAGTTACCTGCTGTTCGAGGCGGGGTATTGCAGCGAGTTGATCGAATTGGGACGGCGGGATGCGCTGGCCAAGCGCGAAGAGCTAAAGCGGTTTCTAGGCCTGACCTGATTCCCTGTAGGAGCGAGCTTGCTCGCGAAGAACCTGAGAGCGGCGCGTTTATTCAGAATAGGCGCGGTGTTCTTGCGGTCTTCGCGAGCAAGCTCGCTCCTACAGGAGAAACATCAGAAGTGGTACTTCACCAACAAACTCGCGGTGTCCTGATTGGTCTCGAACGCGCCGCTGTCCTGGATCCCGTACTTGTTCTTCCAGTAGTCGTATTCGATACCGACATACAACTGCTTATCGCCCCAATGCAGCGCCTTGCCCAGGTCATATTTGATCTGCGGGTTGAAGTGCAGGTTGGCGTGGTAAGTGCCGCGGGCGTTCTTGTCGTTATCCACGACCCAGTCCATAAACCCGTCGATCAGCACATTGGAGTTGCCCACCGGAATCGTGTATGACCACACCGGCGTGATCTGCCACACGCCATCACCCGGGCGATTGCCTTCGGTCTGGCGCTGGTAGAAGTTCAGCTGGAAGTAGTCGAAGCCGGGGATTGCCAAGTCGAAACCAGGACCCACCAGGTACGACTCGTTGTCGCCTTCGCCGAACTCGTAGGTGAACGCCAGCAACACGTCCTTGATCGGGCCGAACGACAGGTCTTTGTCGAAGATCTTGCCGAACGACAAACGTGGGCTGAACTCGCCGTAGTAAGTACTTGGGCCGACGTTGCCGTCTTCCTTGCCGTTGTAAAAGATGCGGTCGAGGAAGAAGAAGTTGTCGCCGTACTTCCACGCATCGGCGTGTTCGAAGGTTACGGTTTGCTGGATCTGCGGGTTAACGGTGAAGTTCTTGCCCCACAGATAAGTCAGGCTGTTGTTCTGCCACTGCAGCAGATCACCGGCCATGGCCTGGCCCCCGGCCAGCAGGGATCCTGCCAGCATCAGGCTGTTCACAGTACGTTTCATTCGGTTGCTCCCGAGGTAAAGGTTTCTGGTTTTTTTTCTAAGCGGACGCTCTGGTGTGGCGTCTTTTTGCTTGCCGCAAAAATCGTCTGTTCGGTCAGCTTTAATGCTTTTAGCAAGAGCTGCGCCAAGGTGTTTAAAAAGCCAAAAAATCCCCGTCGGCTGTGATGACCACAGTCGAATTCGGAGAGTTTTTGCACACGTTGGCTGCGGACTTGGGGCCCGGATAAGTTGGCCTTGCAGTCAGCTTTTACATTCGCTGTTTTTTTTTGAGTCGATTTGAGCGGGCGCCGAGAATACTGACTCCGAGGCGGGTGCTCAAGTGCGCCGTTACAGAGCGCGCGGGGCGAGAGTGGGGCACGGCGGGTAGCCGGCCCCGGGTGAATGGCGTGCATGGTGTATTCCCTGATCGTTATTGTTTTTGTTGTGACGCAGGAATCAATGTTGGTGTGCGTGTTCGCTTGCGGCAGCGCGTTCGGCGCCGCCCAGAATGTTGAACAAGAGGTTCAGCGACAGCGCGCTGAGGGTGGCCATGGCGATGCCGCTGTGAGTGATCGGGCTCATCCACAGTGGCAACTGCGCAAAGAACTCGGGACGCACGACCGGGATCAATCCCATGCCGATACTCACCGCCACCAGCAACTGGTTACGGCGGTCGGCGATGTCGGCTTCCTGGAGGATCTTGATCCCGGTGGCCGCCACCATCCCGAACATGGCAATCGCCGCGCCGCCCAGCACTGCGGGCGGAATCGACGCTACCAGGAGCGCGGCCTTGGGCAGCAGGCTCAGCACAATCAGAAACGCCCCGGCCATGATCGTCACCGAACGGCAGCGCACACCGGTCATCTGCACCAGGCCGATGTTTTGCGCGAACGAGGAGTGAGTAAAAGTGTTGAAGAAGCCGGCAAAAAACGACGCGCCGGCATCACACAACAGGCCGCGACGCAGCATCTTCGGCGTAACTTCCTGGCCGGTGATCTTGCCCAGGGCGAGGAACATCCCGGTGGACTCGACGAAGATAATCACCACCACCAGGCACATCGACAGAATCGGCGCCAACTCGAACTTCGGCATGCCGAAATGCAGTGGCGTCACCACTTGCACCCACGGTGCCTGGGCCAGGCCGCTGAGGTCGACCATGCCGATCATCCCGCACAACCCATAGCCCAGAGCCATGCCGATCAGTACCGAGATATTCACCCAGAAGCCGCGCATGAAACGGTTGATCAACAGGATGGTGGCCAGTACCAGCGCGGCAATCGCCAGGTAAATCGGTGAGCCAAACGTGGACGCCGCCGCGCCCCCGCCGGCCCAATTGACCGCGACGGGAAACAGCGAGAGGCCAATGGCGGTGATCACGGTGCCGGTCACCAGCGGCGGAAAGAAGCGCACGACCTTGGACATGAACGGCGCGATCAAGATGCCGAAAAAACCGGCGGCGATGGTCGCGCCGAAGATCCCTTGCAGGCCGATGCCGGGCATGCCCGCCATGGCGACCATGCTGCCGACCGCGGCGAAACTGGCGCCCATCATCACCGGCATGCGAATGCCCACCGGGCCGATGCCGAATGACTGGACCATGGTTGCGATGCCCGCCACCAGCAGGTCGGCGTTGATCAGGAAGGCGATTTCTTCACGGCTCAAGCCTGCGGCCTGGCCGATGATCAAAGGCACGGCGACGGCGCCGCCGTACATCAGCAAGACGTGTTGCAGGCCTACCAGAATCAGTTGCAAGAGGGGCAGCCGCACCATGGCGGGCGCGGCAGGAGTCTGCGTTTCTAGCTGGGACATGCAACACCTCGGATCTTTTTATTGTTGTGTTGTTCGGCATTCGATTGCCGGTAGCGCTGCCCTTGATCCCTGTAGGAGCGAGCTTGCTCGCGAAGGTCGTCAACGATAACGCGCGCATCCAGTTTGAGCGCGTTGCCCTTGAGCTTTTCGCGAGCAAGCTCGCTCCTACAGGGGAGGGGGCCGATGTTTAGTTGGTACGCGCCCCCTGATTGATCCAGGTGCCAATCAAGTCCCGTTCCTGCTGGGTCATCTGAGTGATATTGCCCAGCGGCATGATCTGGCTGGCCACGGCCTGCGCCTGAATGCGCGGGGCCATTTGCTGGATCTGCTGCGGCGTATCAAACATCACACCCGCCGGTGCGGCACTGAACAGCGGGCTGGTCGGCTTGGCCGAATGGCACACTGCGCAGCGCTCCTGAATCACCCCGTGGACCTTGTCAAAATCAATCGAGGCCTGGGCCGGTGCTGCTTCGGCAGGCGCTGGTGCAGGTGCCGCGGGTGCAGCCGGTTTAAGCCCGCCACCCAGCGCCGTTTCCGGCAGTGGCTGGTACTCGATGGCCGCGGGTGCCTTGGCCACTTCCGGTGCAGTCGCCACCGGTTTTGGGCCGGTCACGTACGCCAGGCAAATCATCGCCAGTGCGCCTACGGGCAAGGTCCAGGCATATTTCTGGCTGTTGTGACGGGTGTTGAAGTAGTGACGCACCAACACCGCCGCCACCGCGATACCTGCCAGGATCAGCCAGTTGTATTGGCTGCCGTAGGTGCTCGGGAAGTGGTTGCTGATCATGATGAACAGCACCGGCAAGGTGAAGTAGTTGTTATGACGCGAACGCAGCAAACCCTTGGCCGGCAGTGCCGGGTCGGGTGTGCGGTTTTCTGCAATCGCCGCCACCAGCGCACGCTGGGCCGGCATGATGATGCGGAACACGTTGCCCACCATGATGGTGCCGATCACGGCGCCCACATGCAGGTACGCACCACGGCCGCTGAACACTTTGCTGAAGCCATACGCAGCGGCAATCAACAGCACGAACAGGATCAGGCCGAGCAGGGCAGGGCGCTTGCCCAGGGCCGAGTCGCAGAGAAAGGAGTAGACGAACCAGCCGACAAACAGCGAGCCAATGCCCAGCAGTACACCTTCCGGACCGGTCAGGCTGCTGCCCGGGGCCAGCAGGTACAGCGTCGGGTTGGCGTAGAACACCACGCACAGCAGCGCGACGCCGGACATCCAGGTGAAATAGGCTTCCCATTTGAACCAGTGCAGGTTGTCCGGCATGGTCGGCGGGGCCAGTTTGTATTTTTCCAGGTGGTAGATACCGCCACCGTGGATCGCCCACAAGTCACCGGCGAGACCGTCCTTGGGGTTGACGCGATTGAGGTTGTTTTCCAGCCAGACGAAGTAGAACGAAGCGCCGATCCAGGCGACGCCGGTAATCATGTGAACCCAGCGCACGCTAAGGTTCAGCCATTCCATCAAATGTGCTTCCACAGTCTTTACCTCTCGCCTGTCACTCTGTCGTCGAGTGATCAGACCTTCTCTTATTGGTGGGGGGCGAGGATCAACTGCTCATCCTCTTTAAAAAAATGCTCATCGCAGTTGTTGCCTGTGCCACTGCGATCAACCACCAGGAAGTCATCCCGCTTTTCGATCGTCAGCACCGGGTGGTGCCAGACGCCGCGATGGTAATTAATGCCCTGCCTGCCGTTGGTGACGAAGGCGCGGACCAAGCCCGATACAGGTTCATCGCCAAGTGGCGCGACCACGATCAGAAAGGGGTTGCCGAGCAGCGGGATGAAAGCCTGGCTGCCCAGCGGGTGTCGTTCCAGCATGCACACGGTCAGCGGCATGTCCTGCGCGTCGGCGCGGAAAATGCTGATGATCGCGTTATCTTCTGGCGTGGCGGTTTGCACCGTCGCCAGTTTATGAAAGCGCATGGTCGACCCGTTGTTGATCATGAAGTGATCGCTGCCATCGGTTTCGATAACGTCTCCGAAAGGGGCGAAGGCTTCTTTGGTCAGGGGTTCGATCATCAGTGTGCGCATGGCTGTCTTCTTAATCCGGTTCTATAGGGTTGTACTGTTCTTGTGGCGAGGGGGCTTGTCCCCCGTTGGGCTGCGCAGCGGCCCCTAAACCAGCCACTGTGTTTTACCTGAAAAAACACAATAGGTTTTATTGGGGCCGCTGCGCAGCCCAACGGGAGCAAGCTCCCTCGCCACAGGTTCACCGCTTACTTCGAGACCTTGCCCAAAACCCGCAGGCGGCTCACACCACCATCCGGGAACACATTCAGACGAATGTGGGTGATCGGGCCCAGCGCCTTGATCTGCTCGGCAAAGGTGTGTTCAGCATGCATTTCCAGTTTCTGCGCCGGCAGCAGTTCGCGCCAGAACAGCGATTGGGTTTCGATCTGGCTGTCGGTGCCGCCCTTCACGAATGCGCCCTGGATCGAGCAGGTGTCCGGGTAGTTACCCTTGAAGTGCAGGGTGTCGACCACGATCTTCTCGATCTCGCCCGGGTTGCCCAGTGCGACGATGACCCAGTCATTGCCCGGCGTACGACGACGGGCGGTTTCCCAGCCGTCGCCCATGTTGATGCCACGGCCCGGGTTGAGGATGTTGCTCATGCGCCCGAAGTGTTCATCGGAGCAGGCCAGTGCACGGCCGCCGTTCAATGCAGCTGCCAGGTCGACTTGTTCGTTGTCGCCCACCGCCGACCAGTCGCGGAACGGAATGCCGTACACACGCAGACGGGCTACACCACCGTCCGGGTAGATGTTGAAACGCAGGTGGCTGAAGGCCTGGTCGTTGTTGATCTCGTGGAAGTGATGGCTGTTGCCTTGCAGCTCTACAGCCGACAGCACTTCAACCCACTGGGTGTTGTCGTCCGGCTCGCCGGACGCCAGGAAGCAGGCTTCCAGGGACGCCGATGGCGGGAAGTTGCCGGTGAAGAATGAAGTGTCGATGTCCACGCCTTTGATCGAACCCGGTACGCCCAGGCGGATCACCGCGCTGTCGTAGCCTTCGAAGCGCTTGCGGCGCGACTCCCAGCCGTCCATCCACTTGCCGTTGTCATCGAAAACGCCCTCCTTCCACACGGCCGGGGTCGGCTGGAACAGGCGGTTGGCGTCGGCGAACCAGTCATCGGTAACAGAGATGATCTTGGTGCCCAGGCGGGCGTCGGCCAGGTTGACGAACTTCTCGAAAGGTACGGCGTAAGCTTTCATTCTTCTTGTCTGCCTTAAAGTAAGTGGCTTGGGATGCTCGCCAGGCCCTGGGCGTTCATGAACCGCTCGGGCCAGGTCTGCTAAAGGGTCAGTAATCGGAACAACGCGATTTTATTGATCTCGGCCAGCGCGCATTTGAACTCGGCTTCCACCGAGTTGTGAATGCGCGTTTCAAACGCGGCGAGGATCTGATGCCGGTTGCTGCCTTTTACCGCCATGATGAAGGGAAACTTGAACTTGGCCTTGTAGCCATCGTTCAGCTCGGTGAAGCGCGAAAACTCGTCGCTCGAGCATTGGTGAATACCGGCGCCAGCCTGTTCATGGGTGCTGGCTTCGGTCAACTGGCCCTGGACGGCAGCTTTGCCCGCCAGGTCCGGGTGAGCGTTGATCAGGGCCAGTTGACTGGTGTGATCGGCGCTCAACAGGATGTCGCTCATGCGCTGGTGCAGGGTTTCGATCTCGTCGATCGAAGCGTCCTGGCCCAGGTCGAAGGCCTTTTCGGCCACCCATGGCGAATGTTCGTAGATGTCGGCGAAGGCTGCGACGAACTCGTCGCGGCTCAGGGTCGAGGGTTTCAAGGTCTGGAAAGCTGTCATTTGGCGGCTCCCTGGAAAGGGTGTACGTCATGCCAGTGACGGGCGATGTCGACGCGGCGGGTAAACCACACCTGGTCATGGCCCTTGGCGTATTCGATAAAGCGCTTGAGTGCAGCCAGGCGCGCCGGGCGGCCGATCAGGCGGCAGTGCAGGCCGATGGAGAGCATCTTCGGTGCTTCCGCGCCTTCGGCATACAGCACGTCGAACGCGTCTTTGAGGTACTCGAAAAAGTCGTCGCCCTTGTTGAAACCCTGGACCTGAGTGAAGCGCATGTCGTTGGTGTCCAGGGTGTAGGGGATCACCAGGTGCGGCTTGCCGGTCGGGTTGTTGGGTTCCCAGTAGGGCAGGTCGTCGTCGTAGGTGTCACAGTCGTAGAGGAAACCGCCTTCCTCCATCACCAGCCGCCGGGTGTTGGGGCCAGTGCGCCCGGTGTACCAGCCCAGTGGGCGTTCGCCGGTGAGTTCGGTGAGGATGCGGATCGCTTCGAGCATGTGCTCGCGCTCCTGGGCCTCGTCCATGTATTGGTAGTCGATCCAGCGGTAGCCGTGGCTGCAGATTTCGTGGCCGGCGGCGACCATCGCGCGGATCACGTCCGGGTGGCGCTGGGCGGCCATGGCCACGGCAAAGATGGTCAGCGGGATATCGAATTCCTTGAACAACTTGAGGATGCGCCACACGCCGGCCCGGCTGCCGTATTCGTACAGCGATTCCATGCTCATGTTGCGCTCGCCTTGCAGCGGTTGCGCCGAGACCATTTCGGACAGGAAGGCTTCCGACTCTTTGTCGCCGTGCAAGATGTTGCGCTCGCCGCCTTCTTCGTAGTTGAGTACGAACGACAGGGCGATACGGGCCTTGCCTGGCCAGTGTGGGTGAGGAGGGTTACTGCCGTAACCGATCAGGTCGCGTGGGTAGTCAGCGCTCACTGCAGTCTTCCTTCTTGTTCGTGGTAACGGTGTGTGTGGCGGCCGGGCAGCGAAAAGACTGGGGTGGCGTCACAGCGATGACTGATTGTATACAACTTAGTGCGCACTTTGTAAGCCTGTATTTCTGCATTTTTTCCGCAGGGTCTTTGCAGAATAGCACTGCAAGAAACCTGCCTGACTGGTCAGCTATATTGAAAAAAACCTCCTTTACTGTAGGAGCGAGCTTGCTCGCGAAAAACCTGAGAGCGCCTCGTTACCTCTGAAGCGCTGCGTTATCGTTAACGATCTTCGCGAGCAAGCTCGCTCCTACAGTATCGGCGTCAGCAACGTATAGCGGGTTTGTTGAATTTATTGTGTACAATTTTTTTGAAAAGTGTCTTAATCAGTCATTGCCGGCTTTTTCAGTGACCTGAAAAGGTGCGGTCTTTCACTTTACTGACTTCGGGAGGCGCGCAGACGCTATGGGACGTTTGACCACACACGTATTGGACGCCGCGCACGGCTGCCCTGGCAGCGCGATCAAGGTTGAGTTGTACCGTGTCGAGGGCACACAGCTTGAACTGGTGGCCAGCACCCTGACCAACAACGACGGCCGTTGCGATGCACCTCTGCTGCAAGGCGATGACTACCGCAGCGGTGTCTATCAGTTGCAGTTCAGCGCCGGTGACTACTACCGCGCCCGCGGTGTGCAACTCCCCGAACCTGCGTTTCTCGACGTGGTGGTACTGCGCTTCGGCATCAGTGCCGAACAGGATCACTATCACGTGCCTTTGCTGATTTCGCCTTACAGCTACTCCACCTATCGCGGTAGCTGAGTCGTCACCGCGCTTCACACCCCCAAAGCTCTTCGTTGGTTTTTCGCCCGCTCACACTGCGGGCTTTTTTTCGTCGGGTGATCGGGCCCTATCTATGTAAAGCCCGCCGCATGATCAAGCTGCTTACGCTCGGATTTTTAATCAGGAGCCGATAGTGACATGGCTACAGATCCCGACACTTTCGTCTGGCAGCAAAAGATTCGCGACGGCCTGACTCGCCGCCTCGGCCGACACAACGCACCCAGCCAATTCATCAACCAGTTGCAGCTCGCTCAGGTACGTTGCGCCGAATCGACCAAGGCACTGCGTCGCCTGATGCTCCGTGCACCCAGCCTGCGGCGATGGGTGCGCGCGGCGTCGACGCAAACTCTCGCACTGGGCGTGCCACCAGATATCCGGGCAACCACCACGGGTTATTGGCAGGGCCTGGCCCCCGGTAGTGCGCTGGACCGTGAAGCGCGGTGGGTTGAGTTGTGCACCGAGGTATTTGCCCAGCGTGCGTTGCTGGCTCATGGGCTGTGCATGTTGTCAGACCATGGGTTGGCCATGGTCCTGGAGCTGGTGGACGCCCCTGACGTGTCAACGCGCCTGGCTGCGGGCGGTGCCTGGGAACGGTTGCAGGTCAGCGGCTTGCTCTGGCCTTGCGATGTTGCCGGGGGTGTTTCGGTCGCCGGGGCCCTGCACCTCTACCGCAGTGGCGACGGGCTGAATAATCGACAGGTGGTTTACCTGCCTGCGTCAGTGCAGCCCTTTCATGAGTTCGACAGCCTGAGACAGCTGCAACATCGATTACCAGAGGTGATAAACGGGGCGCAACGCGCCTTACTTTGGCAATGCCTGCCTCTGGTGCATCGACATGAACTGGCGTTGGATGTGAATAGCACGGTGCAGGCTTTCAGCGTTCGCCGCGCGCCGATATTGACCGCTGATGCCCTGCGTCAGAGTGCGTTGGCGCAACTGCACACCCAGCGCGATAACGAATGGGCGAGCATCGATTCCCGTTACGCACCCTGGCTGACAGACAAGGTGGGCCAGGGATGTGACATGAGCCCTGCGCAGCGTTTACGGCTGATTGAGCGCAGTCGGCACGGGGCTCCGGACATGCCTGGGCTGAGCATCGCCGTTGAGCAGTTACTGGGCTGGGATGGTTACCGTCGAACAGGGCACATCACCTGCGCAGGGCTCGGTGCAGGCATGGCCTTTCGCACTCGGGAGGCATTGGTGCGGCGTCATGAGCAGGGGCTTCTGGCGTTGCTGGATCCCGCCGATTGGAGCCGCGATCACCAACCTTTTGGCGCTTTTATCACGTTGCAGACACAGTGGCAGCAGCAGGCTGAGACGGTGCGGCTGCTGCTGGAGGGGCACACGTCACAACTGGGGAAAAAAGCCTTCTGGATGTATGTGCCTGCGGGAGCTTCGCGGCATCGAGCCGCACAGTGGCTGCTCGCTCGCAGCCAGGCCCTGCTCCAGGATGCGCAACTGCAATACCGGTTGGGCCTGATCAGTGAAGATAACCTGGCCGCACTGAGTGAAGCCCTTGCATGGCGGGCCCCGGCTGAGGACAGCACCCGCAGCACCCGCGTCGTGCAACTGTCTGTGGGGCGCAGTGGGCAACCGCTGTATCGGTTGGTGGGAGTGTTTGTCGTCACCACTGTGCAAGCCCTCGTCCAACCGCAGGCCAGGCATCCCGTTCTGTTGCAGGTGCCGGGCATTGATGGAGGGTTGCAGGCGTTCGAGTCTCTGGATGAGCTACAGGTTGGTATTGATGCCAGCCTCAAGAGCCCGGATGGTTCGATGTTGTGGCGTTGTATAGGGCGCGATGAACGAGCGCAGGCGAAGGCCTTGGTTGCAGCACTTGGCACACAGGCAATGTTCGTGTCATTCCAGTTGATGGGGGCTGATGTGCTAGCGGACAGTTTCAAGGAGCAGATCAAGTGCCAGGCGCGAGTCGAACGCTGGGTGGCGCAGGGTGCCAAGCCGTTCAGTGAGGTCACAGACCCGACCCTGACGCACACCTTGCTGGCCCGTGAGTTGGCAGACAACCTGCACCTGCCCACCAGCGCCGCCCGCGCCATGGCTTTGGCCAATGTCAGCCTGCTACGGCTGGCGGCTGCCCGGACAAACGCTTTCCCCGCATGGCTAACCACCGCGCCCCGTGCCCTGCGCAAACGTTATCAGGGCCATTACATCCATTATCTGACCAGCGTCCAGGCGCTTGAAGAACAGCTGCTTAAGATGTTGCCGAGCCTGCAAACCTTTGCTCGCAAAAACCTGTTGGCGCAGTTGAGCCGTGAAGGCCTGATTCATCTGGACATCGATCAACCGCTGCTGGATATGCCCGATGATGTCAGCACTCATTGGGAATCGCATCCGCAGCGCCCGGCTGGGGATTCTGGCATACGGGTGGTGGTCAGCAAGGAGCGCCACACCTACAGCCTGCTGCAACTGGCGTTGCACAATCTGGATGAAGAGGCCCCCTGGACACAATGGCGCTTGAAGCGCGGCAGCTACCTGGACCCGCAGGTACAGCGGCTTTTGCCCCCTGACAAACTGGTCAAGCTGATCGCCAGCCTGGATCTTGCGGGTGCGTACGAGCAAATGATTGATCAGGTGTTCTACGCATCCAGCTCGCCTGTACTGTTCCAGGCGCTGGTCCAGCGACCGCTGGCGCAGCTTGCACGCCTGGAGTTATTCAGCGCCCGGCAACAAGGGTTAAGCGACGCAGCGCAGAGCATTTTCTCCACTGCACTGGCGGCAAAGACGCCACAGGACCTGCAGAAAAACGGCCACCAGTTGCAGCTGTTTTGCCCACACCTTGCGGCGTTTACCTTGCAACAGCCCCGGCACATCGCCGGTGTGTTGGTCATTCATGATCGGCTATCGGCCAAAACCCTGCTTTATTGGCCGCACATAGCCGGTCATCCGCCCCTCAGCGAACATGCGAGCCTGGAAGCGGCACAGCAGGCGCTGATGAACATGGCCGGCACGCCGCAAAACCGTCAGCACCTGGCCCGGCACATCGCTCCTGGTTGGGAGCACCAGGCGCTGCGCAGTTATCCGGTACCCATGGAGCCTGCGTTCGGGACTATCGATTGGCGCGGTGCCGCTACTTCAGTGTTCGATCTGTTTCAGGAGTCTTACTGGGTAAAGGCCGCGCAGCTTGTCGGGGGGTTGGTGCGCTGGTTCAAACGCCGCCGGGAGTTTCCCGCCAGTCACTTGGCAGAGATCGAGCAGGAGATCAACGAGCAGCACGAGCAGGCGCCGCAGCACTGGTTGGGGCTCACGGCTACCGGCGCCAGTGACATCTTGAGCATCCTGGCCCATGCCCACGTGCTGGGCTTACGGCGGGAAGTGCGGGCCATGGCCAATTCCCAGCAAGCGCTGGCGAGCTATCGCAAATGGCGCCTGGGCGAGCAATCGGAAGCGCGAGTGCGGGGAATATTGTCGTTTATCCCGGGCGTGAGCATCGGCGTCAATATTTATGAAGTGCTTCTGGCGGCCCGGCGGTTTCACCACAGCGGTGATCCTGCGGATGGCGTAGGTGTCGGGTTTGCTGTGTTGATTCTGTTGGCCGATGTGGCGCTGATGTTGCTGCCTTCTGCCAAGGGCACGCCGAAGCCTGGGTTGCAGGCCAGGACGTCGGTGATGAACCTTATCCAGCTTCGCCAGGCTGGGTTTTCCAACCTGGGGTTGACGGTCCCTGCGTGGGGGGTAAAGGGCCTTGAAGGATTCAAGAAAGCGTTACCGGTGGATGGGGCCGTCGCGCTGCACGGGCCGGTAAACAAGGGCACGTTTGTTAAGGCTGGCGAACAGTTTGTGTTGGATGACGGCCAGGCGTATCCGGTCTACCGACGCCGCAACGAGCGGGCGCTGCGGCTCAAGAGCCCGCGGAACGACGCTCAGGATGAGCTGGTTTTGTACATCGAACAGTCCGGTGAACGGCTGTTGGGCGCCGATGCCCCCGAGCCGCGGCCTGGGCCCAGTTCAGGTATTCACAGGCCTTGGGAGGCGCAAACGCCGGCAACCGAATGGGTTGCCCCGCCGGCTTCTCATACTGACCTGATAGCCCGGCAACCGGTATTGGCCTCAAGCCATTGGCAGGGCTGGGGGAGGTCGCTGCAGAGGCGGGTGACACAAGAGACTTCCGCAACTCGGCGGTTGTATCGGGTTCAGGGGGACGAACCCTTCGATGCGATAAAGCTGGGGGCGAATTTCTATGAACTGTTACCCAGCGGCTCCAAGGCGTCGGACAGTATCGTGTTTATCAAAAAACCCGAGGTGGTCGCTGCAGAGCCGCGTCACGGGTTTATGCGCTGGCTGCTACCGGATGTGCGCGAGCAACCCGTTCCCGCAATGTTTGGCGCTGATGGGTTGTGGGTGCCACGTGAGCCATTATTCGCCAGGCCCCTCGACGAATCTGTGAGGTACGCGTTCCCCGGTTTAACCCCTTCCAGTAATCGCTTCGTGGCTGAGCGTCTGGTGGAGCTGGCTGATTCCGGTCGCTCAATGACCGCGACCCGCCTCCTCAATATTCGTCTGACACTGGACGACTGGTTGCCTCCAATACCCAGAGCGGTGGGCCAGACGGATGACTTGTTGCGCATGCTCAGGCCGATTGTTCGCCGAGGTCATAAGAGCGTCAATATAGGAAGGGAGGGGGTTGTTCCCGGGCTGGAGCGCCTGGACTTTCAACTGCCCGTACCGCTTGACCCGGCTGTCCTCAACAATACGTCCATCAGCCACGCCAGGCCTATCGCCGCGCAACTGATGGTCAAGCAGGTGCTGGAGCAACAGGGGTTTTCGGTTCGACGACTGTACAAAGGCGGCTCCCCGCTGTTTTATAACTTCGTCTGCACCCATCCGAAGTCAAGCAACCTCTATTTCGTGCTGACGCGATGGGTGGAGTCGCCCAGCATTACCCTGAAATCCCGCAATATGTTGCAGCTGTCCGATGCGTGGTTTCGCAGTGCTGGCCAGTCGACAATCATGTTTCAGGCCGAGCGCTATCACCCTGTCCTCAAAGCGCTGGAGGAGCGGCGCCTGGTGCGGATTATCGCCGGCATACAACGTACCGAGGGTTCCGGCGTCACGGTGTTCTTCGTCAAACTGATACCGTTTTGATGGGCAATGCTAACGGCTCAGCAACGACGCTGCGCCGGCTCCGGAAAACAACCCGGCACTGACCCGGTTGAACCAGCTTTGGCCCTTGCCGCTGCGCAGATACCGCGCAGCGCCATGGGCGCCCAAGCCATAGGCCAGTTTGCACAGCAGGTCGAGCACGGTCCAGGTGGCGATCATGATCAGCAGCTGCGGCAAAAAGGCCTGCTGGGCACTGAGAAACTGCGGCAGGAAGGCGGCGAAAAACAGGATGTCTTTCGGATTGCTGGCGCCCAGCACAAAGGCCCGGCCAAACAGCGCGCGAAAACGCGGGGTGGCGGCCACTTGCGGCACGTCGGCACCGAGTGACGGCTGCCGCGATTGCTGCCAGCTCTGCCAGGCAAGATAAAACAGGTACAGCGCGCCGACGATCTTCAGGGCGCTGAACAGCTGCTCCGAGGCCAACAACAACGCGCCCAAGCCCAGCGCCGAGGCGCTCAACAGGCAGATGGAAGCAATCACCCCACCGAGAAAGGCCGGGTACGAACGGCGCAAGCCGTAGTTCAAACTGTTGCTGATCATCAGCAAGGACAGGGGGCCGGGGATCAGGATCACCACCAGCGCAGCGCCGCTGAACAGCAGCCAGGTTTCCAGACTCATTGCATTCCTCCATTCGTACAAAAGCCCCACCCGACGGGGTGAGGCAGGGTCAAGCCAGTTGGCCTACAGGAACGCGAACTTGGCGATGAAGATCGCGCACAGCACCCACAGGCTGATGGAAATTTCCTTGTGTTTACCCGTGCCGGCCTTCAGCGCCACGTAGGTGATAAAACCCAACGCGATGCCATCGGCGACGGAGAAGGTCAGAGGCATCATGATCGCCGTGACGATCGCCGGAATGCTGTCGGTGGCGTCGTCCCAGTTGATGTGAGCCATGCCGCTCATCATCAGCATCGCCACATAGATCAACGCGCCTGCGGTGGCATAAGCGGGAATCATGCCAGCCAGCGGCGCAAAAAACATCGCGGCGATAAACAACACGCCAACCGTAACGGCCGTCAGCCCGGTACGGCCACCGGCGGCAACCCCGGCGGCGCTTTCCACGTAACTGGTGACTGGCGGCACGCCGACCATGGCGCCGAACACGCTGGAAGCACTGTCGGCTTTCAGGGCGCGGGAGAGGTTTTCGATCTTGCCATCGGCATTCACCAGGCCTGCACGCTGGGCCACGCCCATCAAGGTGCCGGCGGTGTCGAACATGTGCACAAACAGGAAGGCGAACACCACGCTGATCATGCTGACGTTGAACACGCCCATCACGTCCATCGCCATCCAGGTCGGTGCCAGGCTTGGCGGGGTAGCGAGGATGCCGTGGTACTCCACCAGGCCCAGGCCCCAACCGGCGAGGGTCACGGCGATGATGCTGATCAGGATCGCGCCGAATACCCGGTGGTAGCTGAGGATCGCAATCAACAGGAAGCAGATCGCCGCCAGCAGCGGGGCGGGCTCATGCAGGGAGCCGAGCTTGATCAGGGTGGCCGGGCTTTGCACGATGATGCCGGCGGTTTTCAGGCCGATCACCCCGAGAAACAGTCCGACACCTGCGCCCATCGCGTGGCGCAGGCTCACCGGAATGCTGTTGAGCAGCCACTCGCGAATACGCGAGAGCGTCAGGATCATGAACAACACACCGGAGATAAACACCGCACCCAGTGCCGTCTCCCAGTTGTAGCCCATGGTGCCGACCACGGTGTAGGTGAAAAACGCGTTCAGGCCCATGCCTGGTGCCAGGCCTACCGGCCAGTTGGCGTAGAGCCCCATCAACAGGCAACCCAGTGCGGCGGCGATGCAGGTGGCGACAAACGCCGCGCCGTGATCGATGCCGGCGTCGGCCATGATGTTGGGGTTGACGAAGATGATGTAGGCCATGGTGATAAAGGTCGTGAGGCCAGCGATCAGCTCGGTCTTCACTGTGGTGCCATGCAAGCGGAGTTTGAACAGGCGTTCCAGCCAACCGTTGTGGGTTGGCGAGAGGTCGAGCGTAGGGGCTTCGGATTTGCGGCTTTCCACAGCAAGTACTCCTCAAGAGTTTTATTGTTATTTCCAGCGCCGGACACATGAGTGGGCAGCAGCGCTTTGAGGTACCAGCGGGTTTTGTTGACCAATAGGTCAGGAACTCGCACGAAGCGAATTATGCTTTTGTATACAAATAAAGCAAATAATGTTTTCTATTTTGTGTGCGAAAAGGATGAAAGGCAATTCAGGATTGGCCGCCGAGTGCCTTGTTTACCGCCAGCCAGCCCTCTACTGCCGTCTCGCCAGCCTCGGCAAACGCCCGTTGCAGAAGCTTCACTTGCTCGCGACGCAGGGATTGTTCGAAACGCTGACCTTCTTCGGTCAACTCCAGCAGGCGCTTACGTTTGTCGGTCTCGGACGCCACGCTGTTCACCAAGTGCATCTCCTGCAACTGGCGCAGCGGCATGTTCAACGCCTGTTTGCTCACGCCGAGCAATTCCAGCAACTCCTTGACGCTCAAGGCCGGGTAGCGCGCGATAAAAAACACGATGCGTTGATGCACCCGGCTCAGGCCCCGGCGCTCAAGCATTTCGTCGGCCTTGGCGGTGAACGCCTGGTAGCCGAAGAAGAAGGCTTCCATGGCGGTTTGTTGGCTGGTCTGGTTTTTAAGGTCAAGCATATTGACGTATCTGCCCAAGTCGTCGTAATTTCGGTCAACCAGTTTGACGTATTTTCCTCAGGCTTCGCTACCGGTGACCCATATGGCCTTCTCAGAACGTGTTTCGCGCCTCAAAAGCTCCTTGATCCGTGAAATCCTCGCGGCGGCGCAAAAGCCGCAGGTGATGTCCTTCGCCGGTGGCCTGCCGGCCGAAGTGATGCTGCCCAAGCTGGATTGGGAAGGCATGCCGCTGAATATTGGCCAGTACGGCATGAGCGAAGGCGAGCCGCAGTTGCGTGAGTTGCTGGCGGCCGAGGCGCGGGGGCTGGGTATTGCGTGCCAGGCCAGCCAGGTCATGGTGGTCAGCGGCTCCCAGCAAACCCTGGATTTGGCGGCCAAGTTGTATATCGACAAAGGCAGCAAAATCCTGCTGGAAGGCCCGACTTATCTCGCGGCGTTGCAGATATTCCAGCTATTCGGCGCCGAGTGCCTGACCGTGCAGCTTGAAGCGGACGGTCCGGACCTGAAGGCGCTGCGCAGCAGCCTTGAGCAGCATCGTCCGTCCTTCGTCTACTTGATCCCGACGTTCCAGAACCCCTCGGCGGTCCGCTACAGCGAGGCCAAGCGCGAGGCCGTCGCCGCGCTGCTGGACGAGTTCGGCGTGACCCTGATCGAAGACGAGCCCTACCGCGAACTGACCTTCGACGGCGGCAGCGCGCAACCCATCGTCAGCCGGCTGAAAAAGGCCAGCTGGATCTACACCGGCACCGTATCCAAGACGTTGTTGCCCGGCCTGCGGGTCGGTTACCTGATCGCCAGCCCGGACCTGTTCCCGCACCTGCTCAAGCTCAAGCAGTCGGCGGACCTGCACACCAACCGCGTTGGGCAGTGGCAGGCAATGCAATGGATCGGCACCGAGAAATACCAGCACCACCTGGTGGAACTGCGCAGTTTCTACCGAGGCCGCCGCGATGCATTCCAGGCTGCACTGGCGCGGCATTTCAGCGACCTGGCCGACTGGCAAATACCCCAGGGCGGATTATTCTTCTGGCTGACCTTGAAACAGCCGCTCGATACCCGCACCTTGTTGGCACCTGCGCTCGACCAGGACATCGCGTTCATGCCCGGTGAGCCGTTCTTTTCCGAGCCGGATAACCATCACGGTCACCTGCGGCTCAATTTCAGCCATATCGACCCGGCGCGTTTGGACGAAGGTCTCAAGCGTCTTGCCGCGGTGGTCCGTCAAGCACAGCACGCGCAAGCGGCATAGGGGAGCCTCCATGTACAAGGTTTACGGCGATTACAAATCGGGCAACTGCTACAAGGTCAAACTCATGCTCAGCTTGTTGGGCATCGACTATGAGTGGATCAATGTCGACATCCTGAACGGCGACACCCAGACCGCAGAGTTCCTGGCCAAGAACCCCAACGGCAAGATCCCGGTGCTGGAACTCGAAGACGGCACCTGCCTGTGGGAATCCAATGCGATCCTCAACTTCCTCGCCGACGGCAGCGAGTTCCTGCCCACCGAACCGCGCCTGCGCACCCAAGTGCTGCAGTGGCAGTTTTTCGAGCAGTACAGCCATGAACCGTATATTGCGGTTGCGCGGTTTATCCAGTTTTACCTGGGGCTGCCGGAAGATCGGCTGGAGGAATACAAGAAGCTGCACAAGGGCGGTTATAAAGCCCTGAAGGTGATGGAGCGTCAGTTGCAGTTGACGCCGTACCTGGTGGGCGACCAGTTCTCGATTGCCGATGTGGCGCTGTATGCCTACACCCATGTGGCGGATGAGGGTGGTTTTGACCTGGGCGCTTATCCGGGTGTGCAGGCGTGGTTGAAGCGCGTGGCCAGCCATCCAAAGCATGTGCCGATGCTGGGCTGATCACCGGTCTTCTACTGTAGGAGCGAGCTTGCTCGCGAAAAACGCAAGAACCCCGCGGGGTATCAAGTGCCCCGCGTTATCGTTAACGTTCTTCGCGAGCAAGCTCGCTCCTACAGAGTTCGAAGCACCGTTCTGCCGCCGGGCTCAACGGCTGCCCACTCCGACTGATCAACCCGATCTCCCGGTTCACCCCCGGATGATTAATCATAATCCGCTTCAACCCTTCCAGGCTGTCCGCCGCCGATTCCGGCAACACACTGATCCCCAAGCCCTGCCGCACCAACGCCAACACGGTCGACATGTAGTTGGCCTCCATCCCCGCGAGCATCGTCAGGCGTGTTTCGTCGAACAACGCGTCCACCTGTTCCCGCACGCTGCTGTCGCGGCCGGTGAGGATGATCGGCTGCTCGGCCAGTTGCTCCAGGCTCAACTTTGCAAAGCGAGTCAGCGGATGATCCAGCGGCACGAACGCACATAACCGATCATTCAGCACTGGCACAAACGCCAGCCCATGACTCAACCGCGCCCGCACGCCAATGCCGAAATCCACCTCGCCCGAACGCACTTGCGCATGAATGCGATGGGCCACCAGGTCATGCAAGCGCACCTCGATCCCGGCAAAACGCTCGCGAAACAAACGCAGGGCAGGCGGCAATGCACCGGCGCACACGGAGGGCAGGGCGGCGATGGTCACCACGCCTCGACGTAGCGCCGCAAGGTCGCGGGAGCCGGTGACGATGTTGTCCAGGTCCAGCAATAGCTTCTCCATCGGCCCGCGTGCGTCCAGGCCGGCGGCGGTGATGCTGACGTGGCGCGGGCTGCGGTCGAGCAGGGCAACCCCGAGCCATTCCTCCAGTTGTTGAACTTGGACGGTCAGTGCCGAGGGCGATAGATGCAGTTCGTTAGCCGCCTTGGTGAAGCTGCCCGTGCGGGCTACGGTGAGAAACGCCTGGATATGCTGGATCGAATTTTTCATTTTTATTTTGCTCGAACGTTTTGTTTTTTCGAATGTGGAGTGCCGAATATTCCAATTTACAAAGCCTAACGCGATTCCAATACTCCAGGAAAACAATAACCGGCCGAAAACGCCGTTCTGGAGTTACCCCATGCTCGCTACCCTGGGTGTCATCACCATCCTGTGCCTGCTCACTGCCGTCATGAGCAAACGCCTGTCGCCACTGGTGGCCCTGATCGCCTTGCCGATCATCGCCGCGCTGCTCGGCGGTTTCGGCCTGCAAACCAGCGCCTTCATCATCACCGGCATCAAGAACGTCGCCCCCGTGGTGGGCATGTTTGTGTTCGCGATCCTGTTTTTCGGGATCATGACCGATGCCGGCATGCTGGATCCAATCATTGATCGCATCCTGCGCACGGTAGGGACGCGTCCTACACGGATTGTCGTCGGTACCGCGACCCTGGCGTTGCTGGTGCACCTGGACGGCTCCGGCGCGGTGACCTTCCTGGTGACGATCCCGGCGATGTTGCCGCTGTATACGCGATTGGGGATTGATAAACGCATCCTCGCGTGTGTGGCGGCGATGGCGGCCGGGGTCAACTTCCTGCCATGGACCGGCCCGGTGTTGCGCTCTTCGGCGGCGTTGCATGTGCCGGTGGCGGACTTGTTCCAGCCGCTGATCCCGGTGCAGATCGTCGGCCTGGTCTTTGTGTTTGCCTGCGCCTGGTGGCTGGGCCACCGTGAAGAAAAACGCTTGGGGCTGGGCGCCGGTTCCAGTGTGGACGCCGTGCCGCAACGGGTGCTCAGCGAGGAGGACATTGCCCTGCGTCGCCCGCGGCTGTTCTGGGTCAACCTGATCCTGACGGTGCTGGTGATGGTGGTGATGATTGCCGGTTGGGTCGACCCGGTGGTGATGTTCATGCTCGGCACCGTGGTGGCGTTGTGCATCAACTACCCGAACGTCGACGCCCAGCGCGCGCGGATCGATGCCCACGCAAAAACCGCCCTGACCATGGCCAGCATCCTGCTCGCCGCCGGTGTGTTCACCGGCATCATGCAAGGCACCGGCATGCTCAAGGCCATCGCCGAAGTGGCGGTGGCGCAGATTCCGGCGGGCCACGGCAAGCTGATCCCGGCGGTGGTGGGCTTCCTGTCGATGCCGTTGAGCATGCTGTTCGATCCCGACTCCTACTACTTCGGCGTGATGCCGGTGATTGCCGAAGTCGGCAAAGCCCTGGGCGTCGACCCGCTGCAAGTGGCCCAGGCCTCGTTGCTGGGCGTGCACACCACCGGCTTCCCGGTCAGCCCGCTGACGCCCGCGACCTTCCTGTTGGTGGGCCTGTGCAAGATCGAACTGGCCGATCACCAGCGCTTCACCATCCCCTTTCTGTTTGCCGCGTCGGTGTTGATGACCCTGACGGCTTTGCTCCTGGGAGTGATTTGACATGAAAACCTTGCGCATCGGTTCCGGCGCCGGCTACTCCGGTGACCGTATCGAGCCTGCGGTGGAATTGGCCGAACAGGGCGACCTGGATTACCTGGTCTTCGAATGCCTGGCTGAACGCACCATCGCCCTGGCGCAACAGGCGCGGATCAGCGATCCACAAGGCGGTTACGACCCGCTGCTGAGTGAGCGCATGCGCCGCGTGCTGCCCTTTGTCGGCCAGCCCGGCGGGCGCCGGCGCTTGCGGGTAATTACCAATATGGGCGCGGCCAACCCTGTGGCGGCGGCAGTGGAAGTGCGCCGGATTGCCAGTGAGCTGGGGCTGAACCTCAAGGTGCTGGCGGTGATTGGCGATGACGTGCTTGAGACCCTGCGGGGCCAGCCGGAGCAGTTGCTCGACAACGGCCAGACCCTTGGCTCATTGGGCGATCGGCTGATTTCCGCAAATGCCTACCTGGGTGCCGACGGCATTATCGACGCGTTGCGCGCCGATGCCGACGTGGTGATCACCGGCCGGGTGGCAGACCCTTCGTTGTTCCTGGCGCCGCAGATGTTCGAATTCGGTTGGGCTGGCGATGATTGGCAACGCCTGGGACGTGGCACGCTGGTGGGGCATTTGCTGGAATGTGCCGGGCAGGTCAGCGGTGGCTACTTTGCCGATCCGGGTTTCAAGGACGTGGACGACCTGGCACGCCTGGGCTTTCCGTTGGCCGAGATTGATGCCGACGGCGAGGCACTGATCACCAAGGTCGCCGGCACCGGTGGGCGGGTCAGCCGGGCCACGTGCACCGAACAACTGATCTACGAAGTGCATGATCCGGCCGCCTACCTTACGCCGGACGTGTGCGCGGATTTTTCCGGGGTGGCGTTTACCGAAGAAGCCGTGGACCGGGTGCGAGCCCATGGCGCAAGTGGACGGCCAAGGCCAGAGCAGTTGAAAGTCAGTGTCGGGTATCTGGATGGCTGGATCGGCGAGGGTCAGATTTCCTACGGCGGCCCGGGTGCGATCGCCCGTGCGCAGTTGGCTCGCGATGTAGTCCTCAAACGGTTGGAACTGACCGGCGTGCGCATGCAGGACGTGCGTGCCGAATTGATCGGCATCGACTCCCTGCACGGCCCGCGCAGCACTGTTGAACCGTGGGAAGTGCGCCTGCGCGTTGCCGCCCGCTGCGAAGAACGCAGCGAGGCGGTGCGCGTCGGCAATGAAGTGGAAACCCTCTACACCAACGGCCCCTCCGGCGGCGGTGGCGCGAGCAAGAGCCTGCGCCAGGTGGTGGCGGTGGCGTCGTTATTGCTGGCGCGCAATGCGGTCAACCCGAGGATCGAGTCATGAAGCTGCATACCCTGGCCCATTCGCGTACCGGCGATAAGGGCGACACCTCGAACATCTCGATCATTGCGTATCGGGCCGAGGACTATCCGCTGCTCTGCGAGCAATTGACGGCTGAGGCGGTGGCGGCGTTTTTTGCGCCGTTACTGGAGGAGGGCGCAGCACCGGTGCGGCGTTATGAGCTGCCCAATGTGCAGGCGCTGAACTTCGTGTTGCCGGGGATCTTGCGGGGTGGGGTGACGCGGTCGCTGGCGCTGGATGCCCATGGCAAGTGCCTGGGCTCTGCATTACTGGATATTGAATTGCGCTCCCTGTAGGAGCGAGCGTGCTCGCGAAAAACCTGAGAATCCCGCTGGGTGCCAGGCTTCCCGCGTTATCGTTTGCGACCTTCGCGAGCAAGCTCGCTCCTACAGGGGAAGCGTGGCCGGGCTTCAGACCGCCGCAAACCGCTTGTCCAGGTAATCGATGATCACCTTGGAGTCGTACATCCAGGTGGTCTGGCCGTTTTCTTCAATGCGCAGGCACGGCACCTTGATCTTGCCGCCTTGCTCCAGCAGGGTCTGGCGATCCTGTTCGTTGTTCTTCGCGTCCTTCAAGGCCACCGGCACGTTCAGGCGGTGCAGGGTGCGGCGGGTCTTCACGCAGAACGGGCAGGCGTGGAATTGATACAGCGTCAGGTCCTTGGCCGCCTGGTCAACCAGGGCTTGGGCGCTCGCCGGGCGTTGTTGCTTGCGCGGGCGGGTGATGAAGTCGCCGAAGATGATGATCTGGCCGAGGCCTACTCGAAGCGCTTTAACGAACACGGTTATAAACCTCTTGCCCTAGACTTAAGGGGCCGCAGCTTACCTGATTTTTCACAGGCGAAAAAAAACCGGCGATGAACGCCGGTTTTTCCAGGTGCTGCGTATTACTTGATCAGGCTGAGAAACTCGCTGCGGGTCGCCGCGTTTTCGCGGAACTCACCCAGCATCACCGACGTGATCATCGACGAATTCTGCTTCTCCACACCGCGCATCATCATGCACATGTGCTTGGCCTCGATCACCACCGCAACGCCCAGGGCGCCGGTGACCTGCTGGACCGCATCGGCGATCTGGCGGCTGAGGTTTTCCTGGATCTGCAGGCGGCGGGCATACATATCGACGATACGCGCGACCTTCGACAGGCCCAGCACTTTGCCGCTCGGGATATACGCGACGTGAGCCTTGCCGATAAACGGCAGCAGGTGGTGTTCGCACAGCGAGTACAACTCGATGTCCTTGACCAGCACCATTTCGCTGTTGTCAGAGCTGAACAAGGCACCGTTGGTGACCTCTTCGAGGGTCTGTTCATAACCGCGGCAAAGATACTGCATGGCCTTGGCTGCACGTTTTGGCGTGTCGAGCAGGCCCTCGCGGGAGACGTCCTCGCCGAGTTGGCCAAGGATCTCTGTGTAATTCTGTTCCAGGGACATGAAACTACCTAGTAGGGTTTTCGCAAAGGGCAAGGGTACGGCGGCCAACACATCGCTGCAAGCCTGACGATGGCACTTGTTACTCGTCGCGGCCTTCCATCATGGTGCGCTTGAGCATCACATACACCGCACCAGCGCCGCCGTGACGTGGCTGGCATGAGGTAAAACCGAGCACTTGCGAGTGCTGGCGCAGCCAGGTGTTGACGTGGCTTTTGATCATCGGCCGCTTACCGTCCAGGCGCACAGCCTTGCCGTGGGTGACGCGCACGCAGCGGATTTCGAATTTGGTGGCTTCGGCGAGGAACGCCCAGAGGGTTTCGCGGGCTTTTTCGACGGTCATGCCGTGCAGGTCGAGGCTGCCTTCGAACGGAATCTGGCCGACCTTGAGCTTGCGCATCTGGCTTTCCTGCACGCCGTCGCGGGCCCACATCAGCTCGTCTTCGGGCCCTACATCGATAACGAACTGATCCGACAGGCCGTCCACGGTGGTGGCGTCCGTGCGCACGGTCGCGGCCTGGCGCAGCTTGGCGATCTGGGCGCGGTCGGTCTTGGGTTTGCCGGTCTCGGCGCGATCGTGCTTGATCGGCTTGACGCCGCGCAGCTCGTTCTTGAATAGGGAAAAATCGTCGTCTTGCATGTCAGCCTCCGCGAAGGGCGGGCAGTTTACCTAATCGCGGCGGCTTGATGCGCAACAAACGCTATCTGTACGCCATCAGTCGTGCTTTTTCATCAGGTGCGAGGCGATGTTCAGTGACAGGGGCTGGCGCATGCGCCGACGGCAACGGCGCCACAGCCAGACGCCGAACCACAGCACCAGCAGGCCGATCACCAACAGTATTGCAGAACCGCCCGGGCTGGCGTTCAGTTCGCCCAAAGCCGGTGAATGTCCAGACAAACCAGCGGCACCGGCAATTGCCAGCAGCACGCCCACGATCGCAAACAGCGCGGCAAAGCCGGCGCCGATGCGCAGACGCCAGTTGCTCGGGCCCTTGGGGCGCAAGCGACGAGCATCAAAACCATCGGATATCTTCATTCCGACCTTTCCTCCAGGGTATCGGCCCTTCGACCGGAAGATACACAGGTTGTTCCGGGTACAGAGGCAATTGCAGCAAATGACAGGTATTTGCGGATGAGCGGGCGGCTACCCGCTCATCGAAGGTCGATCAGATCAGATCTTTGGTCAAGGCGAGGGTGGCGAAGTTGTCGGCCATGATGGCCATTTCGGTCTGCTGCACGTGGTCGGCGCTGAGGATGCCGCCCTTGTACGGCAGGTCGCGGGTGGCGCAGGCGTCTTCTACCAGGGTGCAGCGAAAGCCCAGGTTCTTTGCCGCACGCACGGTGGTGCTGACGCTGGAGTGGCTCATGAAGCCGCAGACAATCAGGTCCAGGGAACCGAGGTCTTGCAGGTGCTTCTCCAGGCCAGTGCCATGGAAGGCACTTGGCAGCAGCTTGCCGATGATGGTCTCGTCGGCCTGGGGCTCGAGGCCTGGAATGAATTCACCGCGCTCGCCCTGGGGATCAAACAGCCCGCCGACTGTGCCCAAGTGGCGCACATGCACGATCGGGCGCCCGGCGTTGCGCGCGGCAGCGGCCAGTTGCTTGACGTTTTCCACAGCCGCGTCCATGCCCGAGAGGGCGAGGGGACCGCTGAGGTATTCCTTCTGGGCGTCGATGATCACGAGGGTCGCATGGTTCAGGTTCGCCGCTGCGTAACCACGACCGCTGAGTTGAAACATCGTCTTTGGAACGGACATTCTGGGGCTCCTGTGAGTGGGGCTTTTGTGACATTGTCCTCTGGCTGAGCGCTTCTGTGAATCGCTACCATCGTAAGGTACGCCGTTGTTGGCGTGTAGCGATGTCAATAGGTCACTACGTTTAGGCAAAAGCCACGTTTAAGATGAAATCCGACGTGCGGCAAAGGGTTTTTTCGTACATCGTCGGTACAGCTTAAGACTGTTAGAATCGCCGGTCGTTTTTTCCAGGAGCTTGCCCCCGTGATCACTTCTCGCCTGCGCACCTTGCGCGACCACATCCGATGGGCCGTCAGCCGTTTCCATGGGGAAGACCTGTTTTTCGGGCATGGCACCGATAACGCCTGGGACGAAGCTCGGCAACTGGTGCTCGGCGCCCTGCACCTGCCGTGGGAAATTGCCGACAGCTACCTGGATTGCAACCTGGAAGAAGAGGAAATCTCCCACGTGCAACGCTTGCTGCACCGCCGCATCCATGAGCGCGTGCCGACCGCCTACCTGTTGAAGGAAGCCTGGTTCTGCGGCATGTCGTTTATCGTCGATGAGCGCGTGCTGATTCCACGCTCACCGATTGGCGAACTGATCGAAAACCGCTTCGAACCGTGGCTTGGCACACCGCCAGCACGCATTCTGGACCTGTGCACCGGTTCCGGTTGCATCGGTATTGCTTGCGCCTACGAGTTCCAGAACGCCGAAGTGGTGCTGGGCGACTTGTCCTTCGAAGCACTGGAAGTGGCCAACCAGAACATCGAGCGCCATGGCGTCGACGAGCGGGTCTATACCGTTCAGGGCGATGGTTTTGATGGTTTGCCGGGCCAGCGTTTTGACTTGATCGTGTCCAACCCGCCCTATGTCGATGCCGAAGACTTTGCCGACATGCCGGATGAATACCAGCACGAGCCGGAACTGGGCCTGGCTTGCGGGGATGACGGTTTGAACCTGGTTCGGCGGATGCTGGCCGAGGCGGCAGATCACTTGACCGAGAAAGGCTTGCTGATTGTTGAGGTGGGCAACAGCCAGGTTCACGTCGAGGCGTTGTACCCGGAAGTGGACTTTGCCTGGCTGGAGTTCCAGCGCGGTGGGCACGGCGTGTTCATGTTGACGGCTGAGCAATGCCGGGCGCATCAGGCGGTGTTTGCCGCCAGGGTTTAACCGCTTCCAAGTGAGTAACGCGGTC
>NZ_JAXCIS010000114.1:0-15931 GCF_034044025.1 Pseudomonas sp. SED1 | reverse complement strand
ATCAGTTGACTGATCCACCGCATTCGCGAGCAAGCCCGCTCCCACATTTTTGTCTGTATTCCAAATTTGAGCCGCATTAGCCAGATTCGAGCCGTATTTCGCTCAGCAATCGCTGAACGTTTCGTCATCCCCATACGTCATACAATTCCTTGAGCTAGTGTAGGAAACACCTACCACTCGGCCCTGCGATTAGTCCTCAAACCCCTATCCATGTTTAACTTGACTGTTCGTTCAAGTTAAATCGGTGGTTCGCTGCCCGCTCACAACAGGAGGCTTACCTTTGCTGAGTCCGTTTTTTACAGCCACATCCCACACCCTTGAGGTGCACCCTTTATGAGTGCATCGTCCATACCTTCAAGCGGTCAGGTCCGCATGAACCCGCCGGTGTTTTACTTCGCCGCGAGCTTCATCCTGCTGTTCGGCCTGACCGTCATCGCGATTCCCGAACAAGCCGGCGCCTGGCTGCTGGCCGCACAAAACTGGGCGGCCAATACGGTCGGCTGGTACTACATGCTGGCGATGACCCTGTATCTGGTCTTCGTGGTGGTCACCGCGTTATCGGGCTACGGCAAGATCAAACTCGGTGCCGACCACGACGAGCCCGAATTCAGTTACCTGTCCTGGGCGGGCATGCTGTTCGCCGCCGGGATCAGCATCACGCTGTTTTTCTTCTGCGTTTCCGAACCGTTGACTCACCTGGTGCAACCGCCCCAGGGCGAGGCGCTGAACGGTGACGCGGCGCGCCAGGCCATGCAGATCCTGTTTCTGCACTGGGGCCTGCATGGCTGGGGTGTGTTCGCCTTCGTCGGCATGGCCCTGGCGTATTTCGCCTACCGGCATAACCTGCCGCTGGCGTTGCGTTCGGCGCTGTACCCGCTGATCGGCAAGCGCATCAACGGCCCCATCGGTTACGCCGTGGACGGCTTCGGCATCATCGCCACGGTGTTCGGCCTTGGCGCCGACATGGGCTTTGGCGTGTTGCACCTCAACTCCGGGCTTGATTACCTGTTCGGCGTGGCTCACACCCAATGGATCCAGGTCGGCCTCATCACCTTGATGATGGGCGCGGCAATTCTTGTCGCCGTCTCGGGCGTCGATAAGGGCGTGCGGGTGATGTCCGACATCAACATGCTGCTGGCCTGTGCGCTGCTGCTGTTCGTGTTGTTTGCGGGTCCTACCCAGCACTTGCTCAACACCCTGATCCAGAACATCGGCGACTACCTCGGCGCCTTGCCGACCAAGAGTTTCGACCTCTACGCCTACGACAAACCCAGCGACTGGCTGGGCGGCTGGACCGTGTTTTATTGGGCCTGGTGGATCGCATGGTCGCCGTTCGTGGGCCTGTTTATCGCGCGTATTTCCCGCGGCCGCACCATCCGTGAATTTGTGTTCGGCGTGCTGTTGATCCCGTTGGGCTTCACCCTGGCGTGGATGTCGATCTTCGGCAACAGCGCCATCGACCAGGTGCTCAACCACGGCCTCACGGCGCTCGGTCAGTCGGCCATCGATGATCCGTCGATGAGCCTCTACCTGCTGCTGGAAACCTACCCGTGGAGCAAGACGGTGATCGCCGTCACGGTGTTTATCAGCTTCGTGTTCTTCGTCACCTCGGCCGACTCCGGCACCGTGGTGCTCTCGACCTTGTCGGCCAAAGGCGGCAACGCCGATGAAGACGGGCCGAAGTGGCTGCGGGTTTTCTGGGGCGCGATGACCGCGTTGGTGACCAGCGCGCTGTTGTTTGCCGGCAGCATCGACTCGCTCAAATCTGCTGTGGTGCTGACATCGCTGCCGTTCTCGATGATCTTGCTGCTGATGATGTGGGGGCTGCACAAGGCGTTCTACCTCGAATCCCAGAAGCAGATTGCGCAGATGCATTCCCTCGCGCCGGTGTCGGGCTCACGTAAAGGCACGGGCGGTTGGCGCCAGCGCTTGAGCCAGGCGGTGCATTTCCCGTCGCGGGATGAGGTGTACCGTTTCCTCGAGACCACGGTGCGTCCGGCGATCGAAGAAGTGACGGCAGTGTTTGTCGAAAAAGGCCTGAACGTGGTCGCCCAGCCGGACCCGGCCAACGACAGTGTCAGCCTGGAAATCGGCCACGGCGAACAGCATCCGTTCGTGTATCAGGTGCAGATGCGCGGCTATTTCACCCCGTCATTTGCACGGGGCGGCATGGGTTCCAAGCAGCTCAACAACCGCCGCTATTACCGGGCGGAAGTGCACTTGAGTGAGGGCAGCCAGGACTACGACCTGGTGGGCTACACCAAGGAGCAGATCATCAACGACATCCTCGACCAGTACGAACGGCATATGCAGTTCCTGCACCTGGTTCGCTAAACGAAAAGGCCCTGTTCAATACCTCGAACAGGGCCTTTTTTTTGCTCCTCGTCTCTTCTCCATACCCCACCACCATTGACGCGCCGAAGCGCTCGCCAGCGCCCGCAAAGCCCCGTGCTTGAAGGGTTCCTTAAATTTAATTTCATCCGGGTAAAGGATGTTTTGACTCCGAACTGTCACATGGCCATCGCCTAATTGTGTGAAGCGTTTGACGCTTTCATTTCAGAACAGTGACGGAGACCGGTACCAATGAAGACGTTATTGAGCCCCATGGTAGGTGCCGCCATGGCGAGCTTTATGCTGTCCGCCCACGCCGATTTTATCGATGACAGCCACGCCGATGTGACCCTGCTCAACCGCTACCTCAATCAGCAGGGGCGCGATGTGGTGAACAGCAATAACAAGGCCCATAGCATCCGTGATTGGGGCCAGGGTTTTGAGTTCAACTTCAAGTCCGGCTACACCGATGGCCCGGTGGGCTTTGGCTTGGACTTGCAGGCGTTCTACGGCTTGAAACTGGATTCCGGTGGCGACCTCAATGACAAGGATCACCAGGGCCGATACCCCGGCAGCATGTTCCCGCTGGATGACGGTAAATCCGCCGACCAGTTCGGCGTGCTCAGCCCGACCTTCAAGATGCGCTTCGCCCAGGATGAATTGCGCGTCGGTACGCTCTACGGCAACAACCCGGTACTGGCCAACACCGACGGCCGCTTGTACCAGCAGACCAACACTGGCGTGCAGTTGGTTTCCAAGGACTTGACTGACTTCACCTTTACCGCCGGTGACATCCTCAAGACCAAGATCCGCAACGAGACCGGCGACCAGGGCATGATCACCGCTGGCGGCACCAAAGAGAGCGATCGTTTCTTGTACGGCGGCGCGGACTACAAGGGTTTGCCGGACACCACCGTCAGCCTGTGGTACTCGAACCTCGAGGATTACTACCAGCAGTTCTTCCTCGGTGCCAAGCGCCATGACGCCTTGCCTGTGGGCGCGATCGACACCGACGTGCGCCTGTATCGCAGCCTGGGTGTGGGTGCAAACGCCGATGGCGACAAGGACTATTCCGCAGCCGGTCTTTATGGCGACGGCACCTCCAAGGGTCGCATCAACCAGTCCACCGTCAGCCTGTTGGAAAGCTACAGCCTGGACGGCCATACCGTCGGCCTGGGCATCCAGAAAAACAGCGGCGACAGCGACTTCCCGTACCTGGATTCCGGCCTGAACAGCGGTGCCAGCAACCAGGGCCCGGGCTCGGGCGCCGACACCCCGGCACTCACCAACATGCAACTGAACAAGTTCCAGCACGCCGGCGAACGCACCTGGCTGGCACAGTACAAATATGACTTCGGCAAGCTCGGCCTCAATGGCCTGACGTTCGCCACTTCCTACGCACACGGTGATGACATCCGCACCACCCAGGGCACCACCAGCGAATGGGAGCGTAACGTCACGGTGGCTTACCAAGTGCCCACCGGCACCCTCAAAGGCCTCGGCGTGACGTGGCGAAATGCCCACGCCAGCCCGGATATTACTGGCGCCACCGTGCAAGATGAAAACCGCCTGTATGTGAGCTATGTCGTTCCACTTTGGTAGGACTTTGCTGTAAAAGGGAAAGGCAGACTTAAGCGATTCAGCTGCTTAAAAGGCCCGGGAATATGCTTATTCCCGGGCCTTATTTGCCCCAAGTCCAAGAGAGGATTCGATGACTTACATTGCTGCCGAAAACCGCTATGAATCTATTCCTTATCGCCGCGTAGGTCGCAGCGGACTGGTGCTGCCGGCACTGTCCCTGGGGCTGTGGCACAACTTTGGCGACAGCACCCCGATTGACACCCAGCGCGCGCTCCTGCGTACGGCGTTCGACCTGGGTATCAACCACTTCGACCTGGCCAACAACTACGGCCCTCCGTACGGCAGCGCCGAGATCAACTTCGGCCGTTTGCTGCGGGAAGATTTCAAGCATTACCGCGATGAACTGATCATCTCCAGCAAGGCGGGTTGGGACATGTGGCCAGGCCCTTACGGCCAGGGCGGCGGTTCGCGCAAGTACGTACTGGCGAGCCTCGACCAGAGCCTGCAACGCCTGGGCGTCGACTACGTGGACATCTTCTACTCCCACCGTTTTGATGCCGACACCCCACTGGAAGAAACCGCCAGCGCACTGGCCACCGCCGTACAACAGGGCAAGGCGTTGTACATCGGGATTTCGTCCTATTCCGGCGTGAAAACCCGGGAAATTGCAGCACTGCTTCAAGAGTGGAAAGTGCCACTGCTGATCCATCAGCCGGCCTACAACCTGCTCAATCGCTGGGTGGAAAAAGACCTGCTGGACGTCACCGAAGAACTCGGTGCCGGGGTGATTGCGTTCACGCCATTGGCCCAGGGACTGTTGACCGACAAATACCTCAACGGCGTACCGGCGGATGCGCGGGTGAATCGCCCGGGTGGTGGTTCGTTGCAGGCCAAGCATTTGTCCGAGGCCAACATCGCCCACGCCCGTGCGCTGAATGAAATTGCCAAGCGTCGTGGCCAGAGCCTGGCGCAGATGGCGTTGGCGTGGACGTTGCGTGATCCGCGGGTCACCAGTGCCCTGATCGGCGCGAGCCGGCCGGAGCAGATCATTGAAAACGTCGGGGCGTTGCAGAATTTGAGCTTCAGCGCGCAAGAGCTGGCGGAGATTGATCGGTTTGCGCAGGAAGGCGGGATTAACTTGTGGGAGAAGCCGTCTACCGCTGAGTAAGCGGTAGTCCCCAACTCCTGAATCATCCCCAACCAAATGTGGGAGCGGGCTTGCTCGCGAAAGCGGAGTGTCAGTCACTGTATATGTCGACTGATCCACCGCCTTCGCGAGCAAGCCCGCTCCCACATTTGATTTGTGGTGTGCCTGCTAGAACGGCACATCTCCAAGAATCGTCGCCCGGTGCATCACCCGCCGTTGCGGCCGGTAATCATCCACCGCGTAATGCTGGGTCACGCGGTTATCCCAGAACGCCACGTCATTTTCCTGCCAACGCCAGCGAATGGTGAATTCCGGCCGTGTCGCGTGCGCAAACAGCAGCTTCAACACCGCCTCGCTTTCCGCGGGCTCCAGTTCGTTGATCTTGCTGGTGAACCCTTCACTGACGAACAGCGATTTACGCCCGCTCACCGGGTGCGTGCGAATCACCGGATGGGACAGTGGCGGGTTCTTGCGCCGGGCTTCTTCCCAGCGCGCCAAATCTTCCGGCGTGTTGCCATAACGCTCCAGCGGGAAGGAACGGGTGAAGTCATGGGTCGCCGTCAAACCGTCCAGCAGCTTTTTGAATGGCTCCGACAACGCCTCATACGCGGCAATCCCGCTGGCCCACAACGTATCGCCACCGAACTCCGGCAACAGCTTGGCGCTGAGTACCGCGCCGAGGGCCGGCGTGGGCAGGAAGGTCACGTCGGTGTGCCAGATGGCGTTATCGCGTACATCGGTCACGGCGGTATCGAGGATCAGCACTTCAGGCTGTTCCGGCACGTTGGGGTAGATCGGGTGAATGTGCAGGTCGCCGAAATGCGCCGCGAACCGCGCCTGTTGCTGCGGGTTGATCGGCTGGTTGCGGAAGAACAGCACCGAATGCTTGAGCAGCGCCTGTTCGATGGCGTCGCGGTGTTCGATGTTCAGCGGTTGGGTGATGTCGACGCCACTGATCTGGGCGCCAAGGGCGGTGCTGAGAGGCGTTACGGTCAGGCTGCTCATGGGATTCTCGTCGAAAATTTCTTAGTGTGCCTGGCCATGCCACGGCACCAGTTTGCGCTGCAGGGCACGCAAGCCCATTTCCATCGCAAAGGCGATGAGTGCGATCACCAGGATGCCCAGCACCACTACGTCGGTGACCAGGAACTGCGCGGCGGACTGCACCATGAAACCCAGGCCGCTGGTGGCGGCGATCAGCTCGGCGGCCACCAACGTCGACCACCCCACACCGAGGCCAATCCGCACGCCGGTGAGGATGTCGGGCAGGGCGCTCGGCAGGATTACGTGGCGAATCAGCTGTGCCCGTGTGGCGCCCAATGACTGCGCGGCGCGCAATTTGGCCGGGTCGACGGTGCGCACGCCGGTGGCGGTAGCAATGGCGATCGGCGCAAAAATCGCCAGGTAGATCAGCAGCACCTTGGACAGCTCGCCGATGCCGCACCAGATCACGATCAGCGGCAGGTAAGCCAGCGGCGGAATCGGGCGGTAAAACTCGATCAGCGGATCCAGAATGCCCCGGGCGATGCGATTGGAGCCGATGGCAATGCCCACCGGCACGGCGGTCAGCACGGCAAAGCCGAGGCCCAGGCCGATACGCTTGAGGCTCGCGCCCAAGTGCTGCCACAGGGTGGAGTCCATGTAGCCAGTGGTCGCCAGCAGCCAGCCTTTTTGCAGCACGGCGGAAGGCGGTGGCAGGAACAGCGGTTCGATCAGCCCGCTGGCGGTCACGGCCCACCAGATAGCGACCAGAGTCACCAGGGTCAGCACGCTGATCCAGCGGGTGCTCAGACTGCGGCGTACCGGCACCACCGGAGTTTGCGCGGTGCGGGTCGCCGGTAATTCGTAGCTGCTCATGCGGACACCTGCCGTTGGGAGAACACCTTGCCCAGCACGTGTTCGCGGGTTTCGATAAAGCGCGGGTCGGATTTGATCGCCCGTGCCGACTCACCGGCGGCGTAGCGCTGGCCGAAGTCCAGGCTCAGGCGCTCGACGATCTGGCCTGGGTTGGGCGCCAGCAGAATCAGATCCGTGGCGAGGAATACGGCTTCTTCGATGTCGTGGGTAATCAGGAACACCGGCTTGGCTGTGCGCCGCCAGACTTGCAGCAACAGCTCCTGCATCTGTTCGCGGGTGAAGGCATCGAGGGCGCCGAACGGTTCGTCCATCAGCAGTACGCGCGGGTCAGCAGCCAACGCGCGGGCCAGGCCCACACGTTGCTTCTGGCCACCGGAGAGTTGCCAGATGCGGCGGCTGTCGAAGCCGGCGAGGTCCACCAGGGCCAGCATTTCCCGGGCGCGGATTTCGCGCTTGGCCTTGGACACGCCCGCCAACTCCAGGCCGAAGCCGACGTTGGCCAGTACGTCCTGCCAGGGCAGCAGGGCGTCGTCCTGGAACACCACGCCGCGTTCGGCGCTCGGTCCTTTTACCGGCACACCGTCAAGGGTGATGCGCCCGGCGCTGGGTTCGACAAAACCGGCAATCAGGTTCAACAGCGAAGTCTTGCCACTGCCGGAAGGGCCGAGGGCCACCAGCAATTGCTGGGGCCCAAGGCTCAGGGAAATATCGGCCAGTACGGGCTCCGGGCTGCCTGGGTACTGTGCGCTGATGCGCTCCAGTTGTAGCAAGGCCATCGCGGTGAACTCCTGGTATCAGTTAGTGATGAACTTCGGGCTGACGTACGGGGCGTAATCCGGCAGTACGGCGTCGACCTTGCCCTGTTCCTTGAGGAACGCGGCGGTGTCGGTGACGGCCTTGGTGGTGGGTGCGCCGAGCAGGGTGACCTGGTCAGCCGCCAGCGGGTAGACGTTGCCTTGCAGCAGCAGCGGAATATCGCTGGCCTTGGCTCCGGAGAGTTTCACCAGTTTGTCGACGTTGCTTTGGTTAGCCAGCCAGGCTTGTGGGTCTTTGCGGTAAGCGGCGTAGGCATCCAGGGTGACTTTGGCAAAGGCCGTGACGATTTCCGGGTGCTTCTCGGCGAAATCCTTACGCACGATCCAGGCATCGAAAGTCGGTGCGCCAAATTTGGCCAGTTCGCCGGAAGTAATCAGCACTTTGCCGTTTTCCTTGGCTACGCCCAGAGCCGGATCCCATACGTAGGTGGCGTCGATATCACCGCGCTTCCAGGCAGCGATGATGGCTGGCGGGGCGAGGTTGAGGATGGTCACTTTCGAAGGGTCGATGTTCCAGTGCTTCAGTGCGGCCAGCAGGCTGTAGTGGCCAGTGGAAACGAACGGCACGGCGACTTTCTTGCCGATCAGGTCCTGCGGGCTGTTGATCCCGGAACCGTTGCGCGCCACCAAGGCTTCGGCACCGCCGATCTGGGTGGCGATCAGGAAGGTTTCCACCGGGACCTTGCGGGTCACGGCAGCGGTCAGGGGGCTGGAACCTAGGTAGCCGATCTGCACGTCGCCGGAAGCGATGGCGGCGATGATGTCGGCACCGTTGTCGAATTTGCGCCAGTCGATCTTGGCGTTGGTGGCTTTTTCGTAGGCGCCGTCGGCCTGGGCGACTTTCGCCGGGTCAACGGTGGTCTGGTAAGCGATGGTTACGTCGGCGGCCTGGGCAAACAGGCTGGCACCGGCCAGGGACAACGCCGCCAAGAGGCGAAGGGGGAAGTGCAGTTTCAAGGGGGAAGTCCTCATCAGGCGGCCGGAGGTCGGCGTGTGAGAAGACTAAATGATCTAAGAATCCGAAAATAAATAACATTTTCGAATTAGCTTATTATGTAGGAGCGAGCTTGCTCGCGAAAAACGTCAACGATAACGCGTGCTGTCTGGGTGAACGCGTTGTTCTCAGGTTTTTCGCGAGCAAGCTCGCTCCTACAGTAGGTTGCGAATGATTAGTTACTGATAGCGAGGATGCTCGCCTGGTACGACCCGACAAACACGTCAAAATCGCCCACTTCGTTCTGCTCCAGCTCCGACTGCTGCGCCAGCGAATTACGCGCCAGCTCTTCAAAACGCGCCTGTTCCTCAACCTTCAACGGCTCGCTGCGGAAGTGTTCGGCGTGCACCTGGCTCTGATGCAGCGAGAATTGCGCAAAGCTCTCTTTACGCTCGCTCATCGCCGCCAGCACCTGGGCCGACGGGGTCAGGGACGAATCCTTGACCTTCGCCAACTGGGCGTCCAGTGCCAGGCTGTGTTCATTGATGCCCTGGCTCTGATCCAGCAAGGCAGCCAGCGGAGCAATCTGCTCCAGCAACTCGGCGGCCCACTCCTTCATGTCCACCGATTCGCCACGGCGTTGCAATTGCAGGCCCGGACGGCGACCTTCCTTGACCACGCTGAGGAAGTTGGAGGTGGCGTTGCCGCACTCGTTATCAGCGAACAGCGGGCTGTCATTCAAGGCGCAATACAGCAGGAACGCGTCGAGGAAGCGCGACTCTTGCAAGTCGATGCCCATTGGCAGGAACGGGTTGATGTCCAGGCAGCGCACTTCGATGTACTGAATGCCACGAGCCATCAACGCCTGGATCGGCCGTTCGCCGGTGTAGGTCACGCGCTTGGGCCGGATGTTGGAGTAGTACTCGTTTTCGATCTGCAGGATGTTGGTGTTGAGCTGTACCCACTCACCGTCCTTATGGGTGCCGACTTCGACGTACGGCGCGTAGGGCGTTGCCACCGCTTCGCGCAGGCTGTCGGTGTAGCTCGCCAGGTCGTTGTAGCACGGCGTCAGGCCGGCCTGGGCGTTGCTCTGGTAACCCAGGTCGCTCATGCGCAGGCTGGTGGCGTACGGCAGGTACAGAGTGTCGGCGTCCAGCACTTCCAGCTGGTGCGAGCGACCGCGCAGGAAACCCGCGTCCAGGGCCGGCGAGGCGCCGAACAGGTACATCAGCAGCCAGCTGTAGCGGCGGAAGTTACGGATCAGCGCGATATAAGCCGTGGACTGGTAGTCGCGGTCGGTACCTACAAAGCCTTCGGCTTCCTTGAGCAGCGGCCACAACGCTTCCGGCAGGGAGAAGTTGTAGTGGATCCCGGCGATGCACTGCATGGTCTTGCCGTACCGCAGGGCCAGGCCCTTGCGATATACGTACTTGAGCTGTCCGATGTTGGAGGTGCCGTAGTAGGCAATCGGAATATCTTCCTCGGCCGGCAACGGGCACGGCATCGATGGACTCCACAGGTACTCGCTGCCGAGCTTGCTGTAGGCAAAACGGTGGATCTTGTCGAGGCTGCTCAGGGTATCGGCCGGGTTGGGCAACGCCGGGGTGATGAACTCAAGCAGCGACTCGGAATAGTCGGTGGTGATTTGTTCGTGGGTCAGTGCAGCGCCCAAGGCCTCGGGGTGCGGCGTTTGTGCCAGTCGGCCTTCACCGGTGACGCGCAGGCATTCACGCTCGATGCCGTGCAGGCATTGCTCGAGCAAAGAGAGGTGTTCGTGCTTGCCGAGCAGGGCCAGGCGGCGGTTGAGAAGTTCGCTCAAGTTGGATTCCTTCACGCGTCAGTCGCCCCAATATGGGGGTGGGCAGGACGGTCTACAAGGGTGAAGTGGAAACTGGCGTTATCGCCTGGTTTTTGAGCCGGATTGACCCACTCTGAAAGAGCCGCCTTCGTCCCTGAGTCTGGCTATCGCGCACGAAGAAAAGTTCGGCGCAACTTTCGCAGCGCCGAAATTAACTCAAATCGATGACAGGGAGCTATAGGACAGCGAAGGTGCCTTGTGCTTTTGCGACCAGTTTTTCGTCCTGGTACACGTCCGCCTCGACCACCAGCGTGCGCCGACCGGGGTGAATCACCCGGGCAGTGCATAGCACGTCGCCGTCGGAAACGGCGCGGATGTAGTTGATCTTGCATTCGATGGTCGCGCTTTGCTGGTCGAAACCATGGGAGCTGGAACAGGCCAGCCCCATGGCAATGTCCACCAGGCTGAAGATCGCCCCGCCATGGAGCTTGCCAGCGCGGTTGCGCAGTTGCGGTTCCAGGGTCATGGCCACCTCGGCAACACCGGTTTCCAGGCGTTGCAGGCGGCAGCCAATGAGTTCGCTGAAAGCGCTGTGGGTCAAACCGGCTGGCAGTTCCATTAACGTTTCTTCAGTTGTTTGGCATTGGCGAACAGCGAAGCCATGGCGTTATTGGCCGGGGCTGGCGCAGCGGTTTCCTTGCGGGGTGCGCTGCCTTGGGACTGGCGTGGCGCCGAGCCAGGGCGTGCGCCACGGGCACCGTCGATTTTTTCGCCCGGGGTGTCGCTCATGCGCATCGACAGGCCGACGCGTTTGCGCGGGATGTCGACTTCCATGACCTTGACCTTGACCACGTCACCGGCTTTCACCGCTTCGCGCGGGTCCTTGATGAACTTCTCCGAAAGTGCAGAGATGTGCACCAAACCGTCCTGATGCACGCCGATATCCACAAACGCGCCGAAGTTGGTCACGTTGGTGACTACGCCCTCGAGGATCATCCCCAGTTGCAGGTCCTTGAGGTCTTCGACGCCTTCCTGGAACTCGGCGGTCTTGAACTCGGGACGCGGGTCGCGGCCAGGTTTTTCCAGCTCTTGCAGGATGTCGGTGATGGTCGGTACGCCGAAGGTTTCGTCGGTGTACTTTTTCGGGTCCAGGCGCTTGAGGAACGCGGCGTCGCCGATCAGCGAGCGGATGTCGCGGTCGGTTTCAGCGGCAATGCGTTGCACCAGCGGGTAGGCTTCCGGGTGGACGGCCGAGGAGTCCAGCGGGTTGTCACCGTTCATGACGCGCAGGAAGCCGGCGGCTTGTTCGAAGGTTTTTTCGCCAAGGCGTGCGACTTTTTTCAGCGCTGCACGGGTCTTGAACGCACCGTTTTCGTCGCGGTGGGTCACGATGTTTTGTGCCAGGGTGGCGTTGAGGCCGGAAATTCGGGCCAGCAGCGCAACCGAAGCGGTATTCACATCCACGCCGACCTTGTTCACGCAGTCTTCCACTACTGCATCCAGGCCGCGTGCCAGTTTCAGCTGCGACACGTCGTGCTGGTACTGGCCGACGCCGATGGATTTCGGATCGATCTTCACCAGTTCGGCCAGTGGATCTTGCAGGCGGCGAGCGATGGATACTGCGCCACGGATCGACACGTCGAGGTCCGGGAATTCCTTGGAAGCCAGCTCAGACGCGGAATACACCGAGGCGCCGGCCTCGGAGACCATTACCTTGGTCATCTGCATGCCTGGGTATTTTTTGATCAGCTCGGCAGCCAGCTTGTCGGTTTCGCGGCTGGCGGTGCCGTTGCCGATGGCGATCAGGTCCACCGAGTGCTTGGCGCACAGGGCGGCGAGGATCGCGATGGTCTGGTCCCACTTGTTGTGCGGCACATGCGGGTAAACCGTGGCGTGGTCGAGCATCTTGCCGGTGGCGTCGACCACGGCAACCTTGCAGCCGGTACGCAGGCCCGGGTCGAGGCCCAGGGTGGCACGCGGGCCGGCTGGAGCGGCCAGCAGCAGGTCGTGCAGGTTGTGGGCGAAAACGCTGATGGCTTCGGTCTCGGCGCCGTCGCGCAGCTCGCCCAGCAGGTCGGTTTCCAGGTGGGTGTAGAGCTTGACCTTCCAGGTCCAGCGCACGACTTCACTGAGCCACTTGTCCGCAGGACGATTCTGATTCTGGATGCCGAATTGTTGACCGATCATGCCTTCGCACGAGTGCATGGTGCCTGGCAGCTCGTCGCCGACTTTCAGCGCGGAGCTCAGGATGCCTTCGTTGCGACCGCGGAAAATCGCGAGGGCGCGGTGGGACGGCATGCTTTTCAGCGGCTCGTCGTGTTCGAAGTAATCGCGGAACTTGGCGCCTTCCTCTTCCTTGCCGGCGATCACGCGGGCACTGAGGGTGGCTTCCTGCTTCAGGTAATTGCGCAGTTTTTCCAGCAGGTTGGCGTCTTCGGCGAAGCGCTCCATGAGGATGTACTTGGCGCCTTCGAGGGCAGCCTTGACGTCGGCGACGCCTTTTTCGGCATCGATAAAACGTGCAGCTTCGCTTTCCGGAGCCAGGGACGGATCGTTGAACAGACCGTCGGCCAACTCGCCGAGGCCGGCTTCCAGGGCGATCTGGCCCTTGGTGCGACGCTTCTGTTTGTACGGCAGGTACAAGTCTTCGAGGCGGGTCTTGGTGTCGGCGAGCTTGATGTCGCGTTCCAGTTGCGGGGTCAGCTTGCCTTGCTCTTCGATGCTGGCGAGGATGCTGATACGCCGTTCGTCGAGTTCTCGCAGGTAGCGCAGGCGCTCTTCCAGATGCCGCAACTGGATATCATCGAGGCTGCCGGTGACTTCTTTACGGTAACGGGCGATGAAGGGCACTGTGGAGCCTTCATCCAGTAGAGCGACGGCCGCTTCGACCTGTTGTGGGCGTACACCGAGTTCCTCGGCGATGCGGCTGTTGATGCTGTCCATAAAACCACCTGAAATTCTGAAAGCAGGCTCGCAGGCCCGGAAAACAAGGCTTGCGAGGCTGGTTGAGCGGCCCGACTGGCGCCGCTGCCTGGGTCAAGAGGCAGCCTATTGACCCTCGAAATCGAAAAAATCACTACAAGCGGGTGAAAAAAATCCCCAGGCAGTAAACGGCAACGAACTGACGTTGCCCTGCACAAAGGCGCCGCATTATAACCAGCGTTCCGCCCTTGGGGGGATTGCGGCCAAGGTTGTAGGGCGCGGGTTAGCTGGCGGTAGAGGAAAAATCTGCTAACAATGCACACGGTGCGTATAACGGCAGCTACGCCATAATGCGCGCCGAGATAAGAGGAGCATCTAATGAGCAGCACTGCACAAACTGCTGAAGGCGAAAAAATTCTCATCGTTGATGACGATCCGGGGCTGAGCAGCCTGCTGGAGCGTTTCTTCAACTCCAAGGGCTATCGCGCACGCGCGGTGCCAAACACCGAACAAATGGACCGCCTGTTGGGACGTGAAGTCTTCAACCTGGTAGTTCTGGACCTGATGCTGCCCGGCGAAGACGGCCTGACCGCCTGCAAACGCCTGCGCGGCGCCAACAATCAGATCCCGATCATCATGCTGACCGCCAAGGGCGATGAGCTGAGCCGTATCAAGGGCCTGGAACTGGGCGCTGACGACTACCTGGCCAAGCCGTTCAACCCGGACGAGCTGATGGCGCGGGTCAAGGCCGTACTGCGTCGCCAGGCCGCCCCGGTACCGGGTGCCCCAGGCAGCGAAGACGAAAGCGTGACCTTCGGTGACTACGAGCTGTCGCTGGCCACCCGTGAGCTCAAGCGTGGCGATGAAGTGCACATGCTGACCACCGGCGAATTCGCCGTGCTCAAGGCACTGGTGATGAACGCTCGCCAGCCGCTGACCCGTGACAAGCTGATGAACCTGGCCCGTGGCCGCGAGTGGGACGCCCTGGAGCGCTCCATCGACGTACAGATATCCCGTCTGCGCCGGATGATCGAACCCGATCCATCCAAGCCGCGTTATATCCAGACGGTGTGGGGCGTGGGTTACGTGTTTGTGCCGGATGGCACTGCAACCAAGTGACCGATGATTTGCAGAAGCGGGCTTGCCGGTGTTGACTCGATAAGAGTCAGCCGGTTGCCCGGCGTTTGCAATTCTGCGAGCCTCGCTCGCTCCTGCAAGGTGTCTAGCTGTCTTTTATGAAAACCCCGTTGTGGTTCCCCCAAAGTTTTTTCTCACGCACCCTTTGGCTGGTGCTCATCGTCGTACTGTTTTCCAAGGCCCTGACACTGGTTTATCTGTTGATGAACGAAGATGTGCTGGTGGACCGGCAGTACAGCCACGGTGTCGCCCTGACCTTGCGCGCCTATTGGGCCGCAGACCCCGAGAACCGCGAGAAGATCGCCAAGGCTGCCACCCTGGTCCGGGTCGCAGGCGCGGGCGTGCCCGAGGGCGAGCAACATTGGCCCTACAGTGAAATCTACCAAAGACAGATGCAGGCCGAACTGGGTGAAGACACCGAGGTACGGCTGCGCATGCATGTATCGCCGGCGCTGTGGGTGCGGGCCCCGAGCCTGGGCGAGGACTGGCTGAAAGTACCGCTGTACCCGCACCCACTGCGTGGGCAGAAGATCTGGAACGTGCTGGGCTGGTTCCTGGCAATTGGTTTGCTTTCCACCGCGTCTGCCTGGATTTTCGTGCGCCAGCTCAACCAGCCGCTCAAGCGCCTGGTGTTTGCTGCACGCCAGCTCGGTCAGGGCCGTAGCGTGCGGCTGCCCATCAGCGACACGCCGAGTGAAATGACCGAGGTGTACAGCGCGTTCAACCAGATGGCCGAGGATGTCGAACAGGCGGGGCGCGAGCGCGAGCTGATGTTGGCGGGGGTGTCCCATGACCTGCGCACGCCATTGACGCGTTTGCGGCTTTCCCTGGAACTGATGGGCAACCACACCGACCTTACCGACGATATGGTCCGCGATATCGAGGACATGGACGCGATTCTCGACCAGTTCCTCGCGTTTATCCGCGACGGTCGCGACGAGGTAGTGGAAGAAGTCGACCTGACGGACCTGGTACGTGAGGTGGTGGCGCCCTACAACCAGAACGGCGAGCAGGTGCGCATGCGCCTGGAGCCGATCCAGCCGTTCGCGTTGCGTCGGGTATCGATGAAACGCCTGCTGAACAACCTGATTGGCAACGCCCTGCATCACGCCGGTTCCGATGTGGAAGTGGCGGCCTATGTCTCCGGGGATACCAGTGCTCCTTACGTGGTGCTGAGTGTCATGGACCGTGGCGCCGGGATCGATCCGGCAGAGCTGGAGGGCATCTTCAACCCGTTCACCCGTGGCGATCGTGCCCGGGGTGGCAAAGGTACGGGCCTGGGGCTGGCGATTGTGCGACGGATTGCTTCGATGCATGGCGGCAATGTTGAGTTGCGCAACCGGCCGGACGGCGGCCTGGAAGCGCGAGTGCGTTTGCCGTTGGGGCTGATGTTGCCCAGGGACGCGGTC
>NZ_JAXCIS010000113.1:0-9649 GCF_034044025.1 Pseudomonas sp. SED1 | reverse complement strand
GGGATTTGCGCCATTCAGACGTCCGGCTGCAACGTCAACACCTCAAACCCATCCCGCGTCACCGCCACGGTATGTTCCCACTGCGCCGACAGGCTGTTATCCCGCGTCACCACCGTCCAGCCGTCTTTCAAGCTGCGCACCTTGGCGCTGCCCTGGTTGAGCATCGGTTCAATGGTAAACACCATGCCTTCACGCAGTTCCAGCCCGGTGCCGGGACGGCCAAAGTGCAGGATCTGCGGCTCTTCGTGCATCTCGCGGCCGATGCCGTGCCCGCAATATTCACGCACCACGCTGTAGCCGTTGCTCTGGGCATGGCTCTGGATGGCGTAGCCGATATCCCCCAGGCGTGCGCCGGGCTTGACCTGGCGAATTCCGGCCCACATCGCTTCAAAGGTCATTTCCACCAGGCGCCGGGCCTTGGGGGCGACGTTGCCGATCATGTACATCTTGCTGGAGTCGGCAATGAAACCGCCTTTTTCCAGGGTGATGTCGATATTGACGATGTCGCCGTCCTTGAGCACCGCCTTGGCGCTCGGCATGCCATGGCACACCACCTCGTTGATCGAGGTGTTGATGCAGAAGGGGTAGTCGTATTGGCCCAGGCTCGCAGGCCGTGATTGCAGGTCGCTGCGGATGTAGGCTTCTACGGCGCTGTCGATCTCCAGGGTTGACTGGCCGGCGGCGACAAAGCCGTCGAGCATGGTAAACACCTGGGCCAACAGGCGGCCGGATTCGCGCATCACCGCGATTTGTTCCGCCGTCTTGATCATTGCGCGCGCCCCCGGATCAGGTCGGGTTTGTCCAGCAACAGTTTGTTGATCAGGTCGTTATAGGCCAGGTGCGGATTGAGCTCGGCGAGCAGGCCGATCTTGATCCAGAACTCGGCCTGGGCGTTGATGGAACGGTCCATGGTGGCGCTGGCTAGACGGAGTTGTTCGTGCAATTGGTCGGTGATCTTGACGATGCCCATGAGCTTCACTGTGCAGGGTTGATATACAAAGCGTATACGTTTCGTATGCTCTACGTAAAGCCTGGCGTTTCGCCATTGACTTGCCCGGCACCGCCGGTTAATTTCAATTCATGACATTTCAAACCTATCATTGCCAGCCAAGCATTATTACCGCCATTCCTCATCTGGCGGGATAGCGCTCGGCTGTACCCAAACCCGCCCTAGAGGCGGGTTTTGTTTTTCCGTCTCCAGGGCTCTGTAAATTCCCAGGAGACACCCATGAGTACCCACCCGGCGGCGAGCCAGACCGAAGATTCGGGATTGCTTGAGCACTACGTGAAAAAGATCCTGGCCGCCCCGGTCTACGACCTGGCGGTGCGCACGCCGTTGCAGGCGGCGCCGGCGCTTTCGGCGTTGCTGGGCAATCAGATCCTGCTCAAGCGTGAAGACCTGCAACCGACCTTTTCCTTCAAGATTCGCGGCGCCTACAACAAGCTGGTGCAACTCACGGAGGCACAAAGGGCCCGGGGTGTGATCACGGCGTCGGCCGGCAACCATGCCCAGGGCGTGGCATTGGCGGCGAGGGAGTTGGGGATCAAGGCGACGATCGTCATGCCGTGCAGCACCCCGGAGCTGAAGGTGTTGGGCGTGCGCTCCCGAGGCGGCGAGGCGGTGTTGCATGGGGCCAGCTTTCCATTTGCCCTGGCCCATGCGTTGCAGCTGGCCGAGACCACCGGCAGCACGTTTGTCTCGCCGTTCGACGACCCGGACGTGATTGCCGGGCAGGGCACCGTGGGTATGGAAGTGCTGCGCCAACAGCAAGGGCCGCTGGACGCGATCTTCGTCCCGGTGGGCGGCGGCGGCCTGATCGCGGGTATTGCCGCCTACGTCAAATACCTGCGCCCAGAAGTGCGCATCATCGGCGTCGAGCCCGAAGGCTCCAGTTGCCTGCTGGCAGCACTGCGCGCAGGGAGCAGGGTGGTGCTGCCGAGCGTCGACAGCTTTGCCGATGGCACCGCCGTGGCCCAGATCGGCGCCTATGGTTTTGAAATCTGTCGGCACCACGTGGATGAAGTGATCACCGTCAGCAATGACGAACTGTGCAGTGCCATCAAGCTGATCTACGACGATACGCGCTCGATCACTGAGCCTTCAGGTGCCTTGGCTGTTGCCGGTATCCGCAAGCATGTCGCGAAGACCGGCATCCAGGGGCAAACATGGGTGGCGATCAACTCGGGGGCCAATATTAACTTCGATAGTTTGCGGCATGTTGCTGAACGAGTGGCAGCTCAGGCAGGTTAAACGTTTAATCTAACGAATGTTTAATTTAGTTACATTCACCCGTTTGGATGGCGGTTATCAAAGTAGAAAAAAGTTCTTTAGGTGCACTTATAACGAGCGGTCTTTCATTTTGCATGATGCCAGGGAAGGTGCATTGCAAGACGCATGAACCGGCAGGCGGTTTTTTGTCCGAAAGCTGCGGTTTGTCTGGGGCGCTCCGCCGTGGGCCTGACGGCATGTTTAATGCTTTATAAGATCCTGTTACAACTCTGAATGAGCAACAAACACAGCGGCTAACACCTCGAACGGGTGAGTTAATGGCGGTCTGCCACGTAACTTATATAAGTAACGCTCTTGCTTATGAGGAAAGGATCCAACGCGTTTCAAACGAGCCTAGTACGCTGGGTCAGTGAAGCCGTCTGCCAAGGCTGGTAAGGCGCAAACGGCGAGCGTGTCACCGCGTTCGCCAGCAGTACGAAGATTGATAACAATCGATTGGCAATCTCATAAAAGGAGAGGTCGGCCATGCTTTCGGATCTGGAATTACGCGGCATCATTGAAGGAAGTTTCCTGCCCAAGCGCTGTGAAGTCACTAAGGCGCCAGACGCCTCGCTGACGGTGAAGGTTTATCACGAGATCGACCATGACCGGGTCGACCTGGTGGTCACCGGCATTTGCGCGAACAAGCTCGACAGCAGTCGGGCGATCTGCAACTTGATTACCGAGTTGCGCGAAGACCTCAAGCACACCCACACCCATGCCCCGGCCCTCAAGAGAGCTGGCGCACGTCCATTCTATTAAACGCACGGCTGAGCTTCAGTCAGTGAAGATTTGCGGGCCTGGATAAACACCAGGCCCGATGCCGTTTGCGTGATCACAGCGCACATTGGATCAATTCTGGAAATCACAGGCTTCTGACAGTTTGTGATAACCCACGTCCTGGATTTTGCCGGCGCTGTCCACGAACTTGATATCGGCCTTGATCACTTTGCATTCATTGGTATCGGTTTCGTGCATGGCAAGCACCTTCTGCACATCCATCTTCTCGCCGTAGTGATAAGGCGTGATGACAGGGGCGCTATCAGCCTGTGCCATCCCCGTTACAGCCGTCAGGGCAAATGCGCTACCGAGCATTAACGTACGCAGTTTCATGGTGTTTCTCCGCAAGCCGTTCGCAGGCTCTCGAGGTGATGAGCCGCGGCCGCCCTGGGCATCGGCCGGAGCCGTGCGAGTGCGGTCGATTCGACGATCGTCCCGGGGGATTAACCATCGATTAAGTGAGGCTTTACTGACAAAAGCTTCATCTTCAGCGTAGTCGTAACCTCACGCACACAATCCGGAAAACTCCGATACAGGCCCGGACAACGCGCTTGCTACCGTCGCTCGCGGGTCCATCAATCGGATGGCGTGTGTAAAAGGCGGAGTCGGGTTTGCAAAAGAAAATCGCAGCAGAGTTTCTCGGAACGTTCTGGCTGACCTTCGGCGGCTGCGGCAGCGCGATACTGGCGGCGGCCTTTCCAGAGTTGGGTATTGGCTTTGCCGGTGTGGCCCTGGCCGCTGGTTTGACGGTGCTGACCATGGCCTACGCAGTGGGCGGCATTTCCGGTGCGCACTTCAACCCCGCGGTGACCATCGGCCTGTGGGTCGGCCGCCGGATGGCGGGTATCGATGTAGTCCCCTACATTATTGCCCAGGTGGCCGGTGCGATGGTCGCTGCCGCCGTATTGGCGCTGATCGCCAGCGGCCGTCCGGATTTCGAGATAGGTGCATTCGCAGCCAATGGCTATGGTCAGTTGAGCCCGGGGCAATACAACCTGCTGGCGGCAGTGGTGGTGGAAGCCGTAGCGACGTTCTTTTTTGTGTTCATCATCATGCGCGTCACCGGTCCTGGTTCGGCAGCGGGATTTGCGCCCATCGCGATCGGCCTGGCGCTGACCCTCATTCACCTGGTGACCATGCCCGTCACCAATACCTCGGTCAACCCGGCCCGCAGCACGGGGCCGGCATTGTTTGCCGGGGGGGAATACGTGATGCAACTGTGGCTGTTCTGGGTGGCGCCGATCGTGGGCGCGGTGATCGGCGCCATCGTCGCGCGAGGGGTCACCTGCCCCAGGCAGGCGTGAGCCTACCAGCTCATGCGTACCCCCGCGTTGCCGCTGAATCCTTCCAGGGTGTTGCTATCCAGTTGAGTGTTGTAGTCCGCCGCCAGGTACACGCTGACGGTGGACGACAGCTTGGCCACAACGCCCACACCGAGGTCGGCGGTGGATGATGTGTGATCGGTTTTAATCCGGTCCACGTCATCGTAGGTCACCGTGTCACTGCCACCGAACGTGCGCCAGGCGTTGGCCCGCACATACGGCTCGATTGGCGTGTTCTGCACCAGGTAGCGGCCCTTCAAGCGTGCACCGAGGCGGCCAGTCCAGTAATCCTGGGAGGCGAATGAGACCTTGGAGATGCCGTCGTGCTGGCTGTCCATGTCAATCTGCTGGTTGATCACCTGGACCTGGGGTTCCACCACCCAATGTTCGGAAACAGTAATCGGGTAACCGGCTTCTGCCGACAGGGCCAGGGCGTGGCCCTTGTTGTCGATCTTCACGTCACGGTCGGATTTGCTGTCACCGTCGAGACGCGTGCCCATGGCCACCAGGTCCACGTACCAGCCTTTGGGGTCGGTGAGGGTCCAGTAGGCGCCGAAGTTATCACCGTCCAGCTTTACGCGCCCGGAGCGGTTGTCCTGGAAGCCCATTGAAAAGCCCTTGATGTCACCATGCAGACGGCTTTGGCCGATGAACAGGCCGAAACGCTGGATCTGGCCGCCGCTGGTCTCGGAGGCGTAAAGGTCGTGGCCGACTTGATAGCCCTTGATGGAACCGTCGAAACTCGGCGACACCGTGCCCGACCAACTTTTGTTGAAGTCACTGCCATAGGCACGGCCCCAGCCCGCCGGTACCGGCCCGGTTTCACTGAGCAGGCTTTGCTCGCCCTGGCGGTCATGGAAGGTACCCAGGGCTTGCAGCGTCATTAGTTGCGCGGCCGGCACGACCACCGAGTACACCGGCACCTCCAGGCGATACAACGGAATCGGCTCGGCCCCGGCGATGGCGGTAGGCAACACCGGGTTGCTCGCTGCCGACTCCGGTGAGGTTGCCGCCGCTACCTGGCTGGGCGCAGGATCAGGGGGTTCCACCGGCGCGACGGGTTGCGAGGTCGGCGGTTCCACCGGTGGTTCATCCGGCGCTACCACGGGCGGCACCGGGGGAATGGGAGGCACCGGCACGATCACCGGTGGTGTGGGCGGCGTTGGCGCCACCACCGGTGGCTGCACAGCGACCACCGACGAGCGCAGGTACCAGTTGTTTTCCGTGCCAGCGGTTACACCACCTTTGAATAGAAGATACTCATAGGCCCCGGCGGATACCGAGCCTTTCAGGGCAAAGGCGTCGGTGCTGCTGGTGGCGCCGTTGAGCGCTTGCACCACCTCGATCCCGTTGTTCTGCGTAAAGCCCCCGGCGCCGCCGAGGTTGGTCACGGCCAGTTGGGTATTGCCGCTGATGGACCCATCTGAAACCACCAGTTTGTCACTGGCGGAACTGTCGTCACCGAGTACCGATTGCAACCACAGTTGGCCATTGTTGCCGACGTAGTTGCCATACACGGTCAACGTATCCGTGGCGCTGTTGCTGCGGGTGGTCATGTCGAGGGTGCCCGCGTTGTTCAGGGTGGCCAGGGCGCCCGCGGTGTAGGGGCGGATGCTGCCTTGAGTCACGCCGAGGGTACTGCTGCCATCGATGTTGAAGGTGCCGGTATTGCTGGCACTGTCGCCGAGGAAAAAGTCGCCGGCCAGGTCGAAGCGCGAGTTGTGGTTGAGGTTGACCGTCTCCCAGCCGATGTAGCGTGCAGCGGTGCTGGAGGTGGTGTTGTCGAAGGTCAGTTGGTCGTTGCCCAGGCCGCCGTCAATCGAAGGCGTGGTGCCAAGCAGGGTTTCGTTGAGGCCGCTGAGCAGTGCGGTATCGTCGCCATCGCCCATCAGCACCGCGGATTTGATCTGGCCGCCATTGAGCCAGTTGAGTGTGTCATTGCCGACACTGGCGCGGATCTCGCCATTGATGACCCCGCCACTGACGGTAATGCTGTCGTTGCCGCCACTGGTGCTGATATTGCCGCCGATGCTGCCGCCGGAGACGATGATCGTATCGGTCCCGAAAGCGGTCACCAGGTTGCCGAGAATTGACCCGCCGGACATGTCATAGATGTTGTTGTCGAGCTTCATGTCGACCCGGCCGATGGTGCCGCCGGTTTGCCTGGCCACGTCGCCATCTTCGAAGGCGCCGACGATGGTGCCGCCAGTCATCAGGAACGTATCGCGTCCATCGCCCTGGGCCAGGGACTGGATCTGTCCGCCGCTCATCACGAAATCATCAATGCCGTTGCCCTGGGAAACTGCGCCGGTCACGGTCCCCGAGCTGATCTGGAAACGATCGGCGCCGTCCCCCTGGGTGATGCTCCCCACGATGCGTCCGGAATTCATATCGACGAAGTCGGTGCCGGCGCCGAAGCTGATATTGCCGTTGATGGTGCCGGTGCCGCCGGCGGGCAGGGCCAGGGTGTTATTGCCGGCAAGGTCGGTCAGGCCGGTGGCGCTGGTGCCGCTGTCGCAGGTGAAAGTGTCGTTGCCGGGGCCCGGGGTGAGTACGCAAGCCGCCAAGGCTTGTTGGGGGGCCAGGTAATGCAGTGAGAGGATGCCGACAGCCAAAACGGCGCGAGGATGAAAAGTCCGTTTATTGCGCATTTATCTGCCCTGTGTTTGTTATAAAAACTGCACATGTTTTTTGGGTTTAGTACAGTTTTTGACACAGTGCAGGATTTTCTGACAGATAACCGCAGGGCTGTAAGCCACGTAATACGTGGCTTACATGGTGGCATATTGATTTCTATCGTGTATTTGTCAGTCCAACTGATGACGATAGGGCAGGTCCGGACCGGTCTTGCTGCAGGTGAGAGCCGCAGCGCGGGTGGCGAAGGTGAGCATGCTGCTGATCTGTTCGCGGGACAGCTGTTGCAGGCCCTCGACCGAGTCCAGTTGCTGCTCGGTGAGCCAGGTGATCAGTGCCGCCTGGAATGTATCGCCGGCACCCACGGTATCGGCCATGACAACTTTGACTGCCGGTGCCGACCAACTGCCATGCTGACGGCTGAACACCGTCGCGCCATCGCCGCCACGGGTCAGGAATACCAGTTGGCAACGGTGTTGCAACCAGCCTTGCAGGATGCTTTCCGGAGCCTGGCCGGGGTAGAGCAGGTGCAGGTCTTCGTCACTGACCTTGATCAGGTCGGCATGCTTGACCAACTCGGCCACGCGGGCGCGCCATAGCTCGATGTTCGGCTCGGGGTTCAGGCGTACGTTGGGGTCGAGACTGATCATGCGCTTGCCGCTTTCCCGGCGGACCAGGGCCAGCAGGGTGTCGGCAATCGGCTGTACCACCAGCGAAAAAGAGCCGATGTGTACGCCACGTACTTCATCGCCCAATACGGGCAAATGTTCGAGCTGCAACTGGCGGTCGGCGCAACCTTCACCACGGAAGCTGTACTGCGGTGAGCCATTGGCACCCACGGCGACCATTGCCAGGGTGGTCGGCGCGGCGAATTCCAGCAGGAAATCCTCGCGCACACCTTCGTCCTTGAGCACCTGCAACAGGCGCCGGCCGAGGTAGTCGTCGGAGATCCCGGCGAAGAAGCCCGCGTCGATTCCCAATCGACGCAAACCTACCGCGACGTTGAACGGCGAGCCGCCGGCAATCGCCTTGTAATTGACCCTGGACGCCTTGCCGCTGGCATCGTCCTCGCTGAAAAAATCAAACAGCGCTTCGCCACATACCAAATACATATTCGTTCGCTCTTAAAGGGATGCCACGTGCTGTTGATAACGCTCATAAGCCTGCTGGTAGGCGCTGACGCTGTCGGCGTCCGGCAGCGTGCGGCTGGCCGCGTCGACGCTGACGCAACGCTGGCACAGCTGCGCCAGGCTCTCACCGGACTGGCACCACGCCGCCTGGATTGCTGCGCCCAGGGCAGCGGCTTCGCTTTGTTCGGTGCAGATCACTTCGGTGTTCATGATATCCGCGACCATCTGCCGCCACACCGGGCTTTTCGAACCGCCGCCAATCAGCCGGATGCTCTGGCTTTGCAGGCCGGTCTGGCGCAACAGGTCGAGGCCGTAGCGCAGGCCGAAGGTGGTGCCTTCGACCACGGCGCGGCACAGGTTGGCGCGGGTCAGGTTGGTCATGGTCAGGCCGTGCAGGCTGCCGGTGGCGTGGGGCAGGGCGGGCACCCGTTCGCCATTGAGGAACGGCAGCATGCTCACGCCGTCGGCGCCAATCGGTGCCTCGGCCACCCGCGCGTTGAACGCCGCCAGGTCCAGGTCGAACAGCTCGCGGATGACGCCGGTGGCGTTGGTCAGGTTCATGGTGCAGATCAACGGCAGCCAGCCGCCGCTGGAGGAGCAGAACGTCGCGACCGACGCCTGCGGGCTGACGTTGGCCTGATCGGCAAAGGCATACACGGTGCCGGACGAGCCCAGGCTCATGGTGATCACACCGGGGGCGATATTGCCGGTGCCGATGGCGCCCATCATGTTGTCGCCGCCGCCGCTGGAGACTTGCGCATTCGGGTTGATGCCCAGGCGCTCGGCGATGGCGGGCAGGATGGTGCCCACTGGCTGATTGGCTTCGATCAATTCGGGCAGTGCGGCTTCCAGGCGTCCTTCGGGGTCAATGTGGCGCAGCAGTGCCAGGTCCCACTCCCGGGTGCGTACGTTGAAATAACCGGTGCCCGAGGCATCACCGTATTCAGCGCAGGCGCGGCCGGTGAGCCAGTAGTTCAGGTAGTCGTGGGGCAGCAGGATATGCGCGATGCGCGCGAACACCTCCGGGTGTTGTTCGCGGGTCCATAGCAGTTTGGACACGGTGTAGCCGGGAGCGATGGCCACGCCGAGGCGCTCCAGGGAACCGCTTTCACCGCCCAGGTGTTGCAGCAGGCGATCGTTTTCGGGCGCAGTTTCGGTGTCGCACCACAGCTTGGCCGGGCGCAGCACGTGGCCTTGGTCGTCGAGCAGCACCAGGCCATGTTGCTGGCCGGAGACGCCGATGGCGAGGATGTCCTGGCCGTCCACACCGGCTTGTTGCAAGGCGCGGTGGGTGGCTTCGGTAAAGGCGTCGAGCCACTCCTGGGTGTGTTGTTCGCGGCGGCCATTGGCGCCGCTGATCAGCGTATGGCTGGCAGCGCCCAGGCCCAGGACGTTGCCGCTGCTGGCGTCCAGCACGATGGCCTTGGTGCCCTGGGTGCCGCAGTCGATACCGAGATAGAGGTTTTGCTGGGTCATGGTGGGTCGCTCAGCCTATTTTTATGGAGAACTCGGTC
>NZ_JAXCIS010000112.1:0-9499 GCF_034044025.1 Pseudomonas sp. SED1 | reverse complement strand
CGGTGCCTTGGGCAATGTCTTCTGCCGCAAAATATAAACCGTCACCAACACCGCACTGGTCAGCATGAACCCTCGCGCCCAAACCAGCGGCACCAGGTAGCAGGAAAACCCGATACTCACCCACATCAACCCAATGGCATACACCTTGCCCTTGAGCGGAATCCCGTTGCCATCCAGATAGTCACGGATCCACGGCCCCAGGCGCGGGTGTTCCACCAGCCATTGGTAGAAGCGCGGGGAGCTACGGGCGAAGCAGGCGGCAGCCAGCAGAAGGAAGGGAGTAGTGGGCAGCACCGGCAGAAAGATGCCGATCACCCCAAGCACTACGCTCAGCCAGCCGATGGCCAGCAGAACGTAGCGCGTGATCACAGAGCGATTGCCCATGGGCGCCACGGGCAACGGTCTTAGTGGTGGCGAGGCTTGAGGATCGCCGGCTTTTCGTCAGGTGCGTTGCACAGCAGGTACAGGGCGGTCAGCGCTTCCGGGATCTGAACGATCATGTCGTCCATCAGGTTGGCGTCGGAGGCGATGTCGGAGAACTCAGGTTGCTCGTCGAACAGGCCGGAACCGACCATGATCGGCAGCAGCATTTCGCTGACTTCTTCTTCAGCCGTTTCGAACCAGGCCTCTTCACGCAGGAACACGCCTTCCATGAAACCGATGCACCAGCCGCGCAGCTCGGAATCGTCCGGGTCTTCGCCGAGGTCCAAGTCGCAAGGCAGCTCGAACTCTTCATCGGAAGCCAGTTGGCGGCCAATGTGAGCCTTGAGGGCCAGCAGGGTGGATTCGATTTCTTCGCGCTGGGCGGCATCACTGTAGTGAGGCTCTTCAGAGAACAGTGCGTCGATCCATTCACGATCAGGCACGACATCGGAGCAGATCGACAGCGCGGTCAGATAGCCGTGGGCGGCCACGTAGTCCAGCGCCTCGTCGTGCAGCTCATCGGCATCGAGGAAGGCTTGCAGGCGGGTTAGTTGCTCAGCGAAGGACATTGACGGACTACCTTGGGAATAAACGATGGGCAATTCTAGGCTTTCTTGAGCGCCCAGGCCAGCTTGTGGGAGCGGGCTTGCTCGCGAAGGGGACAATTGGGTCTACCTGACGGAATGAATTCCCAGCATTTCGGGCCATTTAATGGGCCTGTGCAATTCACCAACGGCACCCATTGCCGGCTGACCCTCGGGTATACTGCCGCGTTTTGTGATGCCCCTACAGGCCAAGCGCCAGTCGCGGGAAAAGTTCGCTTACGGATTATTTCCCGCTCAAGCGTGCTTTTTCGACCAGCCTGTACAGAGGGATTTCGGCGATATTTGGAGTTTTTCATGCTCGAGCAGGCTCAACGCGTCCTCAAGGACATCTTCGGCTACGACAGTTTTCGTGGCCGCCAGGGTGCGATCATTGAGCGCGTGGCCAACGGTGGAGACGCCCTGGTACTGATGCCTACCGGCGGCGGCAAGTCGCTGTGTTTCCAGGTGCCGGCACTCCTGCGTGAAGGGCTTGCAGTGGTGGTGTCGCCGTTGATCGCCTTGATGGACGATCAGGTGGCCACCCTGGAAGAGCTCGGCGTTGCGGCCGCCGCGTTGAACTCCACCCTCAGCGCCGAACAGCAACGCGACCTCGCCGCCCGCATCAAGCGCGGCGAAGTGAAGATGCTTTACCTCGCCCCCGAGCGCCTGGTGCAGCCGCGCATGCTGGCGTTCCTGCAGAGCCTGGAAATTTCCCTGTTTGCCATCGACGAAGCGCACTGCGTGTCCCAATGGGGTCACGATTTCCGTCGCGAATACCTGCAACTGGGCCAACTGGCGGAGCTGTTCCCAAACGTCCCGCGCATCGCCCTGACCGCCACCGCCGACAAACGCACCCGCGAAGAAATCGTCGAACGCCTGCACCTGCAGGACGCCGAGCGGTTCCTCTCGAGCTTCGACCGGCCGAATATTTTTTACCGCATCGTGCCCAAGGAACAGCCGCGCAAGCAGTTGCTGGCGTTCCTTTCCGATCGGCGCAGCGACGCGGGCATCGTCTATTGCCTGTCGCGCAAGAAGGTCGATGAGGTCGCCGCATTCCTCAGCGAACAAGGCTACCCGGCGCTGCCGTATCACGCGGGCCTGCCCAATGAGCTGCGGGCGTACCACCAGAAGCGCTTCCTCAACGAGGAAGGCTTGATCATGGTCGCTACCATCGCGTTCGGCATGGGCATCGACAAATCCAACGTGCGCTTTGTGGCCCACATGGACCTGCCCAAGTCCCTCGAGGCGTACTACCAGGAAACCGGACGTGCCGGCCGTGACGGCCTGCCGGCGGATGCCTGGATGGTCTACGGCCTGCAAGACGTGGTGATGCTCAAGCAGATGCTGCAGAACTCTGAAGGCGATGAGCGCCACAAGCGCCTGGAACAGCACAAGCTCGACGCCATGCTCTCGCTGTGCGAAGAAACCCGCTGCCGTCGCCAGACCTTGCTCGCCTACTTCGACGAAGACATGCCGCAGCCGTGTGGCCACTGCGACAACTGCGTGGACGGCGTACAGACCTGGGACGCCACCGAGCCGGCTCGCCAGGCGTTGTCGGCGATCTACCGCACCGGCCAGCGCTATGGCGTCGGGCATCTGGTGGATGTGTTGCTGGGCAAGGACAACGAAAAGATTCGCAGCTTCGGCCACGAGAAGCTCTCGGTCTACGGCGTCGGCAAAGACCGCGCTGAAGGCGAATGGCGCTCGCTGTTCCGACAGATGGTCGCCCGTGGCCTGGTAGACATCGACCTTGAAGGCTACGGCGGTCTGCGCCTGAATGACAGTTGCCGGCCGCTGCTCAAGGGCGAAGTCAGCCTGGAGCTGCGCCGCGACCTCAAGCCGCAAACCACCCCCAAATCCAGCACCAGCCAGGCCAGCCAATTGGTGCGCTTCGAAGAGCGCGAACAGTGGGAAGCCTTGCGTGCGCTGCGTAAGAAGCTCGCCCAGGAACACAGCGTTCCGCCGTACGTCATCTTCCCCGACTCCACCTTGCTGGAAATGCTCCGCGAGCATCCCACCACCCTGGGCGAAATGGGCAGGGTCAGCGGCGTCGGTGCGCGCAAGCTGGAGCGTTATGGCCAGGCCTTCCTCGAAGTGCTCGGCGGTCAGGTCGAGGCGCCGAAAGAGGTCGCCGATATCCGCCACGAGCTGATCAGCCTGGCCCGTGCCGGCATGACCCCAATCCAGATCGCCGGGCAGTTGCAGTGCTCGGAAAAGAACGTCTACACCTTGCTCGCCGAGTCCATCGGCAAGCAGCAGTTGTCGTTGGAGCAGGCGCTTGATTTGCCGGAAGATTTGCTCGGCGAAATCCAGGATGCATTCCTGGATGGAGAAGGCGAATTGCCACCGGTTTCCGAGATTGCACCGCTGTTTACCGGGCGTGTGCCTGAAGGCGTTTTGTACTGCGTCAGGGCCGCTTTGCAGTCGGAATTCGAGATTTGATGTGCCAATTACGACAATGTAACGAATCAGTACATACCGGGTCTTGCCTACTGGCATGGGTCATGCTTAGCTGACTAATAATTAGCCACACTTTATTTTCAGTCTAATCCATGAGTTTTTTATGCCGTTAACCGATCAACACCGTTTTGGCATGCAGTTGGCGCAGATGTCCCGAGGTTGGCGTGCCGAGCTGGATCGTCGCCTGGCAGGTCTGGGTTTGTCTCAGGCACGCTGGCTGGTGCTACTGCACCTGGCCCGTTTTACCGAACCGCCTACCCAGCGTGAGCTGGCGCAAAGTGTCGGGGTAGAAGGGCCCACATTGGCGCGTTTGCTCGACAGTCTGGAAGGCCAGGGCTTGGTGCAACGCCAGGCCGTGGTGGAAGATCGCCGCGCCAAGCGCATCGTGCTGTGCGACACCGCGAAGCCGTTGATCGAACAGATTGAAACCATCGCCACGGCCTTGCGCCATGAGCTGTTTGTGGGTGTCGATGAAGAGGATTTGCGGGTGTGCATGCGGGTGCATGAACACATCCTCGGAAATCTCGAGAAGTCCTGATTTTCGAAACGCCGAAGATCAAAACATGTGGGAGCGGGCTTGCTCGCGAGGGCGGAGTGTCAGTGAATGCATGTGCTAACTGACACACCGCCTTCGCGAGCAAGCCCGCTCCCACATTGGTTTTGTGGTGTAGTCAGAACGTCTGCCCCAGGTTCAGATACACCGCCTGCTGATTGTCATCGTTAAACCCGTAACTGAAATTCAACGGCCCCAGCGGCGTGTCAAACCCCAGGAAAATGCTGGCGGCGTTGATGTACCCGCTGTCGTACTCATTGTCGTTGTTCCACGCTCGCCCACGTTCCAGTGACCCGCCCAGGTACAACGGGAAATCCAGCGGCAAGTAAGACCGCGGCGTCAGCCGGCGGTAGTAAACCGCGCGCATCAGGCTGATGTTCTGCCCGGCGATCGCATCCTCGCGAAAGCCCGACAGCTGCCGCGCGCCCCCCAGCAGGAAGCTGGAAATCACCACGTCCGACTTATCCAGGGTGCGCCCATAACGCCCGCCGAGGATCAGCGTGTCCGGCCCGCTGCTCATGGCCTTGTCCAGCTTGAATTCCCACTGGCGATAGCGTTGGTCCGAACCCAGTCCCGGTTCGAACTCACGGAAGGCCAGGCCGATGTCTTCACCGGTGTGGGGGAAGTACACGTTGTCGAACGAATCGAAGGAGTACTTCAGTTCATAGAAGCCTTCGCTGAAGTTGATGCTCGGCGAATCCCGGTCACCAATGCGTACATCCGCCTTGCCCCAGGCCTCGCCGACGCCGAAACGAATCTCGCCGCTGTTGCCGATCTGCCGGCCCACGTTCAGGCCGAAGCCGTAGCGTTCCAGGCGGTACTCGGAGATCGGGTTGTTGTCTTCGATCAGCTCAACGTTTTGCGCCTGGGCACTGATATAGGGCGCGACAAAGTAGCGCGAGCCGGTGTCCATCGGCTGATAGAACTCGCTGTAAAGCTCCTGCTTGTCACCGATCTGCACCCGGGTCAGCCATTCGGCGCCTAGGCGGTTGATGCCATTCATGCGGTAGCTGGCGCCGAGGTTGAAGGCGCTGTCGCCGCGCATGTCATCCGACAGGTTGAGCCCCAGGCGCAGGTAATCGGTGCCGCTGCGCTTACCCCGGGCGCTGATGACCAGGGTGTTGTCCTTGCCCTTTTTCACCACGCGGTATTGCACCTGCTCGAAGTAATCCAGGCCGTACAGGGTGCCCATGTCGGTTTGCAGGCGGGCCATGTCCAGTGGCTCGCCGAGGTTCTGGCGGATGTAGTAGCGGATCACCTCGTCGCCCACTTTGGAGTCGTTCTCCACCTTGATCGCGGTGATCACCGGGTTGCGCTCGCCGGGTGTGCGGGCGGCCACCAGTGACGGATCTACCGGCTCGGCAGGGCGCAAGTGTGCCAGGCGGACGTCGAGGGCGCGGGTAGCGCGATAGCCGGCGTCGATCATGTCCTTGGCGCGGCCGAAATCCGTCACGCCGTAGGCGGCCAATGACGGCTGGATCAGCACGTCGCGGGGGGCCAGGGCCTTGAGTTGTTCTTCGGAGTTGCGCCGGGTCATCAGGGTGATGGACTGGTTGAGCACGTCGACCACGGTGTTGAGTTGTTTGCGCGAGCGCAGCGGGGTGCCGATGTCGACGACGATGGCAATGTCGACCCCCATTTCCCGCGCCACATCCAGCGGGATGTTATCGGTCATGCCGCCGTCCACCAGCAGCCGGCCATCCAGTTCCACCGGGGCAAACACCGCCGGGATCGACATGCTGGCGCGGATCACCTGGGGCAAGTGGCCCTTTCGGAACACCACCTTTTCACCGCTGGTAATGTCGGTGGCCACGGCGCGGAAGGGGATGGGCAGCTTGTCGAAATCCCGGGTGTTACTGCTGTGGGCGAACATGCTTTCCAGCAGCAAGGCCAGGTTCTGGCCCTGGATCACTCCCAGTGGCAAGCCGAGGCTGCCGTCGTCGCGAAAGCTGAGTTTCTGTTTGACCAGGAAATCCCGGTCATCCTGCTTGCGCCGGAACGGCACGTCTTCCCGTGGCGGCGCGTCGGACAGGGCGAGCTTCCAGTCGATGTTCAGTGCGAGTTTTTCCAGCTCGTCGATTTTGTAGCCCGAGGCATACAGCCCGCCGATCACCGCGCCCATGCTGGTGCCGGCAATCGCATCGATGTGGATGCCTTGTTCTTCCAGGGCCTTGAGCACACCAATGTGCGCCAGGCCACGGGCGGCGCCACCGGAGAGCACCAGGCCGATCTTCGGGCGCGGGTTTTCGACGGCTTGGACGAGGACAGGGAGCAGGCACAGCAACAGGCAGGACAACAGGCGGCGCATCATCAATCTCAAGGCTGGACGATAAAGGCCGGTATTATAGCCACTCGATCCTTTCAACCCGCCAAGCAGGAGCCATTCAATTCATGTCAGTGGCCAAACCCGAGATTGTCATTACTTATTGCACCCAGTGTCAGTGGCTGCTGCGCGCCGCCTGGGTGGCCCAGGAGCTGTTGAGCACGTTCGCCGATGACCTCGGCAAAGTGGCCCTGGAGCCGGCCACTGGCGGTGCGTTTCGCATCACTTGCGATGGCGTGCAGATCTGGGAGCGCAAGGCGGATGGCGGCTTTCCGGAAGCCAAGGTGCTCAAGCAACGGGTGCGCGACCAGATCGACCCGCAACGGGACCTGGGGCACAACGACCGTACTCAGTGAACCTCGGCCGTGGTGGCCGGCTGCTTGGCCGGTTTGGCGCTGCCCATCAGGCCGGACACCACGATGGCGACGATGATCAGCGCGCCGCCCATCAGCATGCGCAGGGTCGGGGTTTCGGCAAACAGCAGCCAGGCCATAGTGATGCCGTACACCGGCTCCATGGCAAATACCACCGCGGCGGTGCGGGCCTTGAGCACCGCGAGGCTGGCGACAAACAGGCTGTGGGCCAGACCCGTGCAGAACACACCCAGCAGGCCGATCCACAGCCAGTCCAATGCGCGCACCTGCGCCAGTTCAGGCGCAGCCACCGGCAACAGGCACAGCGCTACCACGACGTTCTGGCACAAGGCCGCCTGCACCGGCGGAATGCGCCCACTGGCGCGGTTGTTCAGTGAGAGCAGCGAGAACAGCAAGCCGGAACCGACGGCCCACAACAGACCGCTGGTGGCCTGGCTGGCGAGGTTGAAGTCCGGCGTGACCAGCACCAGGCCGATGCTCACCAGCACCACCAGCAGGATTTCATTGGCGCGAATCCGCTCGCGGAAAATCAGGCCTTCGAGGATCACCGTAAAGGCCGGGAAGGTGGCGAAGCCCAAGGTGGCGATGGCCACACCCGCGACCTTCACCGCAATAAAGAAACTCACCCAATGCCCGGCCAGCAACAGGCCGCTGACCAGCAGGCGGCGCCAGTCGCGGGCTTGCAGCTTCTGCCAGGTGGTGTTGCTGGCGAAACGCGCGAAGATCGCCAGGGCAAGCACCGCGAAGGCGGCGCGTCCGAACACGATGATTGCCGGCGAGGCGGCCGCCAGTTTGCCGAACACGCCAGTGAGGCCAAACATCAATGCGCCGATATGCAGGGCGCCGAGGGCTGTGCGGGGAGTCATTGCGATCCTTAAACGACGGGTTTACAGGATCGCAGTCTAGAGGGTTGCAGGCGTTTGCGTCTGTCGTTGGGCTCGCGGGTTTTGTCGTAGGGCTCTTGCTTGGTGAAGATCCCTGTGGGAGCTGGCTTGCCTGCGATGCAGACAACTCGGTCGTTCAGATAGCGCGCGGTGATGCTATCGCAGGCAAGCCAGCTCCCACACTGTGCGGTGCTTGTCTGAAGGCTCGGGGCGAGAGGCCAAACTCGCGCAACATCGCCGCAGCAAATGCACTTTGCGAACCATAGCCAACCCGCGCGGCAATCTCGCCGATGGGCAATTGGCTGTTGCGCAACAGGTCGCGCGCCATCTGCAAGCGCCGGGTACGGATGTAGTCCATCGGCGTTTGCCCGCACTCCGCCATAAACCGCGCATGCAGACGGGCGACGGACAGGTCGGCGATCTTCGCCAGGTCGGCCACTTGCAGTGGGTGTGCCGCATGCCGCTGGATGTGCGCATCGAACGCGGCATACGGCAGGCGCTTGCCCGCCAGCGGCTGTACGAAATTCAGGCTGGCGAGCAGTAACACGGCGCCTTGCTGGGCGATCAGCGGATCGTCCACCGGGCTGCTTGCCAGCCACTGCACCAGTTGGGTTTGGCGATTGTCGAGGGTCAGGTGGGCGGACCGGTCGAGCAAGCGCCGGCTGGCGTCGGCATGCTCCCCCAGGGACTGCGCCAACCAGTGCTCATCGGGCACGTCCAGCACCAGGCAGCGGCTGCCATCGCGGCTGATACATGCGTGATGAGCGGCGTAGGGCAGCACCATCACGCTGCTGTGTTGCACCTGGCTGCCAAGGCCATCCACCTCGAAGTCCAGATGCCCGGACAGGCCAAACACCAGCTGCGCGTGGTCATGGCTGTGGGCGATGGGCTCTTCGACGTAGTGGCGTAGCGTGAGGTTGGGTCTCATCGCAGTCTCCTGGGCAGGCCCGCAGTTTACATCGCTTCGCCCGCCTTGGGCGCTGTCATCAGACTGACGCAACACTGTCATGGGCTATTAATCCCGTGGGCGCAAGCTCGCGAAAACCCCGTGAGGCATGCCCATGACCAGCGCCGAACTCGCCAAACCCAGCCGCAAGCAACGCGTGCGTACCCTGTGGATTTCCGATGTGCATTTGGGCACACGGGATTGTCAGGCCGAACACCTCTCACACTTCCTCAAGGGCTACCACGCGGACAAGGTCTACCTGGTGGGCGATATCATTGACGGCTGGAAACTGCGCAGCGGCATGTATTGGCCCCAGGCCCACACCAACGTGATCCGCCGACTGCTGACCATGAGCAAGCGCGGCACCGAGGTGATCTACGTCACCGGCAACCATGATGAGTTTCTGCGGCGTTATTCGAAGCTGATCCTCGGCAATATCCAACTGGTGGATGAAGCGGTGCACGTGACTGCCGATGGCCGGCATCTGCTGGTGATCCATGGCGACCAATTCGATGTGATCACCCGGTATCACCGCTGGCTGGCGTTCCTCGGCGATTCGGCCTACGAGTTCACCCTTACGCTCAACCGCTGGCTGAACCACTGGCGGGCGCGTTATGGCTACGGCTACTGGTCGTTGTCGGCGTACCTCAAGCACAAGGTCAAGACGGCGGTCAGCTTTATCAGTGATTTTGAGGAAGCGATTGCCCATGAAGTGACCAAGCGCGAATTGCACGGCGTGGTGTGCGGGCATATTCACCATGCGGAGATTCGCAAGGTGGGCGAGGTGGATTACCTCAATTGCGGGGATTGGGTGGAGTCGTGCACAGCGCTGATCGAACACTGGGACGGGCATATCGAGTTGTATCGGTTGGCGGATGCCCAGGCCAAGGAAGCGCAGCTAAAGGCCGAGATGGTCGCGGGCTAAGCCTCAACCCCACAGACTCACTCGGTC
>NZ_JAXCIS010000111.1:0-23352 GCF_034044025.1 Pseudomonas sp. SED1 | reverse complement strand
TTCGTGGTGTGCTTGGAAGTAATGACTGGAATAAATTTTGCTCTGAGATGTGATCGCCACGCTTGCCGTGGCGTCATTACTGGCTCAATTTAGCGGCATCGTCCCGGAAGACCCCAGCCTTCATGTCATCGACCTCCTTCAAGCAGTCCATGCGGCGCCTTTGGGCACTGGATAAATTCAGTTACAGCGTACGGGTATTCATCGCCCTGACCGGCAGCATGGCGCTGTGCTGGTACCAGAATGAAATGGCGCTGCTGATCCCGTTGTTCCTGGGGATTATCGCCAGCGCCCTGGCCGAGACCGATGACAACTGGCAAGGCCGGCTCAACGCCCTGGCCGTGACACTGGTGTGTTTCAGCACTGCGGCACTGTCCGTCGAACTGCTCTTCCCCTATCCCTGGATCTTCGCGATCTTCCTGGCTCTTTCCAGCTTCGGCCTGACCATGCTCGGTGCGCTGGGCGAGCGTTATGGGGCGATCGCTTCGGCCACCCTGATTCTGTCGGTCTACACCATGATCGGCGTGGACCAGCGCGGGGGTGCGGTCACGGACTTCTGGCATGAACCCTTGCTGCTGGTGGCCGGTGCCGCGTGGTATGGCGCGCTGTCGGTGCTGTGGCAGGTGCTGTTTTCCAACCAGCCAGTGCAGCAGAGCCTGGCGCGGTTGTTTCGTGAGCTGGGACGCTACCTCAAGCTCAAGTCGTCGCTGTTCGAACCGATCCGCCAGCTGGATGTGGAAGCACGACGCCTGGAACTGGCGCAGCAAAACGGCCGGGTGGTGGCAGCACTGAACGCGGCCAAAGAGATCATCCTGCACCGGGTCGGCAATGGCCGCCCGGGCTCCAAGGTCAGCCGCTACCTCAAGCTGTATTTCCTGGCCCAGGACATCCACGAACGCGCCAGCTCCTCGCACTACCCTTACAACGCACTCGCCGACGCCTTCTTCCACAGCGACGTGCTGTTCCGCTGCCAGCGCCTGCTGCGCCAGCAAGGCAAAGCCTGCCAGACCCTCGCCGAATCGATCCAGCTGCGCCAGCCCTTCGTCTATGACGACAGCTTCGCCGAAGCCCTGGGCGACCTGAATGCCTCCCTGGAACACCTGCGCATTCAGAGCAACCCGGCCTGGCGCGGCCTGCTGCGCTCCCTGCGTGCCCTGGCCGCCAACCTGTCGACCCTGGACCGCCTGCTCGGCGACGCCGCCAACCCCGACAGCCTGGCCGATGCCACCGACAGCAGCCTGCTGGATCGAGCCCCGCGCAACCTCAAGGAGATGTGGACCCGCCTGCGCACGCAACTGACGCCAACCTCCTTGCTGTTCCGCCACGCCCTGCGCCTGCCCCTGGCACTGAGCATCGGCTATTGGATGGTGCACTTGATTCACCCGTCCCAGGGCTACTGGATCATCCTCACCACCCTGTTCGTGTGCCAGCCGAACTACGGCGCCACCCGGCGCAAGCTGGGCCAGCGGATCATCGGCACCGCCATCGGCCTGACCATCGCCTGGGCGCTGTTCGACCTGTTCCCCAACCCGCTGATCCAGTCGATGTTCGCCATCGCCGCCGGCCTGGTGTTCTTTATCAACCGCACCACGCGCTACACCCTGGCGACCGCTGCGATCACGCTGATGGTGCTGTTCTGCTTCAATCAGGTGGGCGACGGCTACGGGCTGTTCCTGCCACGCTTGTTCGATACCTTGCTCGGCAGCCTGATCGCCGGGCTGGCGGTGTTCCTGTTCCTGCCGGACTGGCAGGGCCGACGCCTGAACAAAGTGCTGGCCAACACCCTGACCTGCAACAGCATCTACCTGCGCCAGATCATGCAGCAGTACGCCGCGGGCAAAAGCGACGACCTGGCTTACCGCCTGGCCCGGCGCAATGCCCACAACGCCGACGCCGCGCTGTCCACCACCCTGGCGAATATGCTGATGGAGCCGGGGCATTTCCGTAAGGAGGCGGATGTGGGGTTCAGGTTCCTGGTGCTGTCCCACACACTGCTCAGCTACCTGTCGGGGCTGGGTGCGCACCGGGAAACCCAATTGCCGGCGGAGGTGCGCGAGCACTTGATCGAAGGCGCCGGGAAGACGCTGGCGGCGAGTATCGACGAGATCGCCACGGGGCTGGCCAACAAGCAACCGATCGCGATTCAGAGTGATGCGGAAGAAGCCTTGGCGGTGGACCTGGAGCAGATGCCGGATGAGATTGATGAAGGGCAGCGGCTGGTGCAGACGCAACTGGCGTTGATCTGCCGGCAGTTGGGGCCGTTGCGCACACTGGCGGCTCACCTGATCAAAGACACCAGCGAAGCCTGAACCCCTTTCGCGAGCAAGCCCGCTCCCACATTCGACCGAGTTCCACCTTTGGAATGCGGTCGAATGTGGGAGGGGCGGTGCGACGATTCGACTTGCTCGCGAAGGGGCCATTAGCCCCACTACATCCCATGCTGCTTCATCAACCGCGCATAGCTACCATCCGCCTTCATCCTGGCGATCTCCCGATCAAACCCGGCGACAATCTGCTCATGCTGCGGATTTTTCAGGCTGACCAAAATGTGCAGGCTGTTCTCGCTCAGCGGCATCGGCAAAAACTCCACCGCATTACGCACGGTAGCGGACTCCCGCGCCAGGTAGTAGCGGGCGACGAATTCATCCTCCACCGTCAGCCGCACCCGCTGCGCCGCCAGCATGCGTACGGCCATGGCGAAGTTATGCACAGGGACTTTCTGCAATTGCGGATCAGCGTCGAACGCCGCGGAATAGGCATAGCCGCGCACCACTGCGATGGGATAGTCGTGGAGTTGTTGCAGGTTCTGGTACTCAATGGCGTCATCCCGACGCTTTAGAAACAGCACCCGATTGAGCAAGTACTCACCGGAAAACTGCCCCAACTGAGTACGCGCATCGTCGTACCAGGCGTTGACCAGCACGTCGTAACGCCCATCGCCCACGCCCATCAGCGCTCGGGCCCAGGGCACCTGTTCAAAGTCACTGGCATAGCCGGCGCGGGCCAGGGCGGTGGTGACGATGTCGGTGGCCAACCCCCCATTGATCAGGGTGGCATCGGTAAACGGCGGCCAGGCATCCGCCACCAGGCGCAAGCGTTCTGCCGCCGCCGTCTGGGCCAGCAACAACAAACCGATCAAAGCAACGGCACGAGAAAATCGCGGCATGCTCAAGTCCTTGGCGGGCGTTCTATGGCCTGACCTCAGGGTTGAACCCGAGGGTTTAACAGTAGCTCATCAATGAGCCTGCACTGCAGATTACACAAAGACAGCAGCGGCGCATGCACAGAATGATGGCAAATTGATCTCACTCACAAAAAAGCCGCAATTTAGACACTCGCCTCCCACGCGCTTACTATCCTGACCAGACAATTAGCCGAGAGAACACCATGACAGTCGAATGGGTCTGCAAACACCACAGTGACTTGGGCAAGGAGCAGCTGTACGCCATTTTGCGCCTGCGCTCGGAGGTCTTCGTTGTCGAGCAGAAATGCGTGTACCAAGACATCGATGGCCAGGACCTGGACGGCGACACCCATCACCTGATGGCCTGGAGCGACGGTCAATTGCAGGCCTACCTGCGCCTGCTTGATCCTGAATCCCAGGGCGGCGATGTGGTGATCGGCCGGGTGATCGTCGCACCGAGTGCGCGGGGCACCGGGCTGGGGCACGAGATGATGGATGAGGCTCTCAGGCAGGCGGAGAAACAGTGGCCCGACGTGCCGATCTATCTGTCGGCCCAGGCGCATTTGCAGGGGTATTACGGGCGGTACGGGTTTGTGGTGGCGGGTGAGGAATACCTTGAGGATGACATTCCACATATAGGCATGCGCAGGGCATGACGGCCTCTTCGCGAGCAAGCCCGCTCCCACATTTGACCGAGTCCCACCTTTGGAATGCGGTCGAATGTGGGAGCGGCCTTGCTCGCGAAGGCGTCAGCCCGGTCACCACAAACCTTCAGGGGTACCCCAACACCTGTTTAATGCTCGCCAGGTTCGCCTCGATCCAGCGCGGCTCGATCGCGCCCCAACTGTGAATCCGAAAGCGCCCGGCATGGTTGCGGGCGCCGTCTTCCTGCTCAAACTCACACACAATGTCCAAATCCGCCAACGCCGCAATCGTGTCCTGGGCAGTGCGCCGGGGCATGCCCGTGACTTCGGTCAGGGCCGGGACGCTGCTGGCCAGCTGGCTGTCGATCAGATACGCCACATACAAGCGCCGGTAGAAGCTGCTTTTGGTCTTGCTCACATCCATGCTCGATCGCCTTTGAAGGTTAGGGCTTGCCCTGCATGTCCCGCCAGGTCAGGTATACCCGCAGGTCGAATTCCACCTGATGGTAGCCCGGCAGCATGTATTCACAGAGTTTGTAGAACGCCTTGTTGTGGTCCGATTCCTTGAAGTGCGCCAGTTCGTGTACCACGATCATGCGCAGAAACTCCGGCGCGGCTTCCTTGAACAGCGAGGCGATGCGGATTTCTTTCTTCGATTTGAGGTTGCCGCCCTGCACCCGGGAGATGGTGGTGTGCAGGCCGAGGGCGCGGTGGGTCAGGTCCAGGCGGTTATCGAACAGCACTTTGTCGATGGCCGGGGCGTTGCGCAGGTGTTCCTGCTTCAAGGCCTGGGCGTAGTTGTACAGCGCTTTGTCGCTCTGCACCCCGTGCCGCTCGGGGTAGCGCTGGGTCAGGTAGTCCCCGAGTTGGTCCTTGGCAATCAACTGACGCACTTGCTCCTGCAATGCTGGGGGGTAGGCCTGGAGGTATTTCAGCGCGGTCATGAGGTCAACAACGGGTATTTGAATGGCCGCCAGTGTAGCGAATTCAGCGGGACGCTGCGCGCAGGTGCCAGTTGGCGACTTCGTCCGCTATCAACGGGGCCGCCACCTGCGGCCCCTGGATGAACTGGCAACCGTTGGCCTTGAGCCATTCGACTTGCTCCTGTGTCTCGACGCCCTCGGCAATCACCAGCAGATCGAAGTGCCGGCACAGTTCGATAATGCTCCGCGCCATCGCCGCGTCCCGGGATGAGCCCGGCAGGCGAGCGACCAGCTTCGGGTCGAGCTTGAGGGTGTCGAATTCCAGGTCCCGCAGGTGCGCCAGGGAACAGTTCCCGGCGCCGAAATCATCCAGCGCAATCCGCACACCGGCCTGGCGCAACAGCTTGAGCTGCTTGGTGGACTCATCCAGGTTGTGCATCAGGCTTTCTTCGCTGATCTCCACCTCAAGCTGCCGGCCCTGCAGCCCATGTCGATCCAGCACCTGCTGCAGCTGGCTGGCGAGGTTCGGCATATTGAACTGGCTGCTGCTCAAACTCACGCTCAGCACCAACTCGTCGCCGAACACCGACTTCCATGCCTGCCGCTGGGCGGCCACCTGCTGGTAGATCCAGGTGCTCAATTGGCTGATCAGCCGCGCCTCTTCCAGCAACGGCAAAAACAGCCCCGGCGGCACATCGCCAACGCTCGGATGCTGCCAGCGCAGCAGCGCCTCGACACCCCGCAGCTGGCCGTCGTGCAACGACACCTGCGGCTGGTACACCAGGGTGAAATCCTTGCTGTCGATGGCGCTGCGCACACTGTCCTCGAGCATCAAGCGCGAGCGGGCGCGGCCGTTCATTTCCTGGTCGTAATAGCGATATTGCTGACGTCCGGCGCGCTTGGCTTCGTACATGGCGACGTCCGCCGCGCGCAGCAGGCCGTTGAGGTCCGAGCCGCAGTCCGGGAACGTGGCAATACCGATACTGACCCCGAGCATCACATCCAAACCGTCAACCTGCTGACAGATCGACACCCGTTCGATCAGTTTTTCCGCAATTTTGGCCGCCTGCTCCGGGAACTCCAGCTCCAACAGCGCGGTGAATTCATCCCCGCCCATGCGTCCAAGAATGTCATAAGAACGAAGGCACGCTTTCAACTGCTCCGCGACCCAGCGCAGCACCCGGTCACCGGCGTCGTGGCCCAGGGAATCATTGACCCGCTTGAACCCGTCGAGGTCCAGGTACAGCAGCACCAGCGACTGTTCGTTACGCTCACTGCGCAGGAGCACATTCTCCACGGACTGGTGAAACCCGCGCCGATTGAGCAAGCCGGTCAGCGGGTCGGTCACCGCCTGGAACTCCAGTTGCTGATGCAGATGGCGCACCTCGGACATGTCCAGCACCGTCACCACCATGGCTTTCTGCTCGGCCGGCAGCGGCGCACACGACATCGCCACCGGCAGCTGCTGGCCGGGCACGGTGCGCAAAATCGCGTCGTGCAGGCGCCAGGTTTCGCCGCGTTTGTAACCTTCGTACAAAGCCGAGTCAGACCAGGCGGGCACGTGGGGCTTTTGCAAAAAATCGAGGAACTCGGCGCCCTGTAGCTCGGCAACCGGCGCATTCAGCAGCCGCGAAATCGCCGGGTTGGCGTAGCTGATCACACCGTCCTCGCCCACCACCAGGATGCCTTCGGCGGCATTGTCCAGCACCGAGGCATTGAAGGCACGGGCGGATTCAAGGTCGTGGCTCAGCCGCTGCAAGGCCCGGCGATTGCGCTGGTGCTCCAGCAGGGCCTGGACCTTGGGCTTGAGGATATTGGGATCGAAGGGTTTCAGCAGGTAGTCGATTGCGCCGCTGGCATACCCTTCCAGCATCGCCGCCGGCGACTGGGCGTGGGCGCTGAGAAAGATGATCGGGGTCAGTTGCGTGCGCTGGCTGCCCCGCATCAGCCGAGCCACCTCGAACCCGTCCATACCGGGCATCATTACATCGAGCAGCACCAGGTCGACGTCATGCTCTAGCAGCAATTCCAAGGCTTCAACCCCGGATGCTGCCGTCACCACATGCCAGTCTTCACGCTGCAATAGCGCACGCATGCTGATCAGGTTTTCGGGATAGTCATCGACCACCAGAAGCACTGAACAACCATCGCGGGGCTTGATTGGAGCGCATTCCATTGCTGCTTCTCTTTCGTCGGCGTCATTCCGGTCATTTTTGCGACAAAACCGGATAAACAATAAGGGCTCACTCTAGCCTTGGATCCGATAAAGCAGAAGCCACGACGGTGCCATCATTGCGCCAAACTCCAGACAACCGACTAACGGTCAGTGTCTACAGCCCGCGGTTTACGGGAAACATGGCTTTTTGACATTTGATTGGCGCCAACAATCCGCCACAAAATCATTAACAATCCATTTCGAGCCACCTATAAAGAAAGTGCCGGCTCCCGAGCCAAGGCCTTCTCTCCCCGTTAAAGGCGTATTCAATGATTGATCTGTCCACCTGGAACCTGAGCATCCCCGTCGGCTCCCCGCCCTCGACCATCGACACCCCGAAACTGCTCAGCGGGTTCAAGGACCAATACTTCCAGGCCGAAGGCAGCAGCGTGCAATTCTGGACCCCGGTCACCGGCACGCGTACCGAAAACGCGGTTTACCCCCGCAGCGAACTGCGTGAAACCTACTCCGACGGCCGCCTGCGCAACTGGCTCTACAGCGACGCCGACAATTTCCTGCGTGCCACGTTGGCGGTCAACAAGGTGCCGTCGTCCGGCAAGGTGGTGATCGGTCAAATCCACGCCTACGAAAGCCAGAAGCCACTGATCAAGGTCGAGTACCAATACAAGGAAAAAACCCAGACCGGCAACATCGTCGCCAAGGTGCGCATGCGCCCCGACGAGTCAGAAGGCCGGGTGATCATCGTTGCCGAGAACGTACCGCTGGACCGCGACTTCACCTACGTCATCCACCTGAACAAGGCTGGCCTGCTGAGCGTCGACGCGGCCAACGGGCAGTGGAACGAACGCATCGGTGCTGCGTGGGGCAAACAGCCGCTGTACTTCAAGGCCGGTGCCTACGTGCAGGACAACAGCGGCAACAGCAAGGAAGGCGCCCGGGTGACGTTTGCCAAGCTGGATATTGATCACGACTGAAGCTGATTCGCTTCAGCGACCGGTCCCACGACGCTTTAGGACAGAACCGCGACCCAGGGTCTCGACTTTCTTGTAGGACAATCCGAGTATGGCGCCGCGCACGCGCACTACCCCCTATAAGAAAGTCATGGAGACTGCCCAATGCCCTTTTCCCGCACCCTGCTCGCCCTCTCTATGGGCATGGCTCTGCTGCAAAACCCGGCCTTCGCCGCCCCGCCTCTCTCGATGGCCGACGGGGTGGCCCAGGTCAATATCCAGGACAGCAACGCCTGGGTCGAAATCAACAAAGTCGCCTTCGAAAACAACATCCGCACCCTGCAAGCCAGCCTCGCCGACAAATCGAAAATCTGCGCCGTGCTCAAGGCGGATGCCTACGGTCACGGCATCGGTTTACTGATGCCTTCGGTGATCAAATTGGGCGTACCCTGCGTCGGCATCGCCAGCAACGAAGAAGCCCGCGTGGTCCGTGAAAGCGGCTTCAAGGGCCAACTGATCCGCGTACGCACCGCCGCCCTGAGCGAGCTGGAAGCTGCGTTGCCGTATAACGTCGAAGAGCTGGTGGGCAATCTGGACTTCGCCGTGCGCGCCAGCCTGATCGCCGAAAACCACGGCCGCCCGCTGGTCGTGCACCTGGGCCTGAACTCCAGCGGTATGAGCCGCAACGGCGTGGAAATGACCACCGCCCAAGGCCGCCGCGACGCCGTAGCCATTACCAAGGTGCCGAACCTGCAGGTGACGGCGATCATGACCCACTTCGCCGTTGAAGATGCCGCCGACGTGCGCACCGGGCTCAAGGCGTTCAACGAACAAGCCAACTGGCTGATCAACGTCGCCCAGCTCGACCGCAGCAAAATCACCCTGCACGCCGCCAACTCCTTCGCCACCCTGGAAGTGCCCGAGTCACGGCTGGACATGGTTCGTCCGGGCGGCCTGCTGTTTGGCGATACCGTGCCGTCGTTCACCGAATACAAGCGCGTGATGCAGTTCAAATCCCACGTGGCGTCGGTCAACAGCTACCCGAAGGGCAACACCGTGGGCTACGACCGCACCTACACCCTGGCGCGGGATTCGAAACTGGCGAACATCACCGTCGGTTATTCCGACGGCTATCGCCGGGCGTTTACCAACAAAGGCGTGGTGCTGATCAACGGGCACCGGGTGCCGGTGGTGGGCAAGGTGTCGATGAACACGCTGATGGTAGATGTCACCGACGTGCCGACCGTTAAGAGCGGCGATGAGGTGGTGTTGTTCGGCAAGCAGGGCGCGGTGGAGACCAGCCAGGCGGAGGTTGAAGACATCAACGGTGCGTTGCTGGCGGATCTGTATACGGTTTGGGGCAATTCCAATCCTAAGGTGTTGGTGGATAAATAAGCTGCATCACTGCTTACTGTAGGAGCGAGCTTGCTCGCGAAAAACCCGAGACCGCCGCGCTTCATCCGGCTTCCCGCGTTATCGTTCGCGACCTTCGCGAGCAAGCTCGCTCCTACAGATGGCCGGTTGCAGCGGTTGGACTCGGCGCTTATAGTTCGCCCCGTCGCCAGCAGTGATTGGCGATAGGGTTTCGCAGCCCTACAGAGTTAATACCGTACCCGTCAAAATACGACATAGGCAGTCCTGCCAATGCTCGGTTTTTTATGGCGGTTGTACGTGGGAGACCTTCGGGTCTGCCGGGTCTTAACTCCTCGGTCTGCGAACCCGCGTACAACTGCCACCCCATTTGTTTCGCAGCAAACGGTGGCTAATCTTCTCTTGAGTTAAGGATTTGCCATGAAGCCACAACTCCCACCCCGCCGTTTCACCCCTTGCACCGAAACAGCCACCGAATACCCCGTGCTATTGATCGACAGCGATGCACCACTCACGGACCTGCACGCCTGCCTGCGTGAACGCCTCAACGCCGCCCTCGAACACCTCAACCTGATGGCCTGCTCCAGCCTGCCCGATTTTGCGGAGCGTGACCTGAACCACGTAGCCAACACCGCCCGCATCCTGGTGCAGGACGTAAGCGACGTATTCCGCGTCATCGAACACCGCAGCTTCGACACACCCACAGCCGCCTGATCAAATTTCAGCCACAAAAAAGCCCGCATCGCTGCGGGCTTCTTCATTAACGCATAAGGCTTAGTTCACCTTGGCGTTCAACTCACCTTTCAGGTAACGCTGGTACATCGCTTCCAGGGAGATCGGCTTGATCTTCGAAGCATTACCCGCAGTACCGAAAGCTTCATAACGCGCGATACACACGTCACGCATGGCCGTCACGGTAGCGCCGAAGAATTTACGTGGGTCAAATTCGCTCGGGTTGGTGGCCATCAGGCGACGCATCGCACCGGTGGAGGCCAGGCGCAGGTCGGTGTCGATGTTGACCTTACGTACGCCGTACTTGATGCCTTCAACGATTTCTTCAACCGGCACGCCGTAGGTTTCTTTGATGTCGCCGCCGTACTGGTTGATGATCGCCAGCCACTCTTGCGGTACCGAGGAAGAACCGTGCATCACCAGGTGGGTGTTCGGGATGCGCTTGTGGATTTCCTTGATGCGGTCGATGGCCAACACGTCGCCGGTAGGTGGCTTGGTGAATTTGTAGGCGCCGTGGCTGGTGCCGATGGCGATGGCCAGGGCGTCAACTTGGGTTTTCTTGACGAAGTCAGCGGCTTCTTCCGGATCGGTCAGCATTTGGCTGTGATCCAGTACGCCTTCGGCGCCGATGCCGTCTTCTTCACCGGCCATGCCGGTTTCCAGGGAACCCAGGCAGCCCAGCTCGCCTTCAACCGAAACACCGCAGGCGTGAGCCATGGCCACGGTTTGCTGGGTGACGCGGACGTTGTATTCGTAGTCGGTCGGGGTCTTGCCGTCTTCGCCCAGGGAACCGTCCATCATGACCGAGCTGAAGCCCAGTTGGATGGAGCGCTGGCACACGTCAGGGCTGGTGCCGTGGTCCTGGTGCATGCACACCGGGATGTGCGGGAATTCTTCGATCGCGGCGAGGATCAGGTGACGCAGGAACGGAGCACCGGCGTATTTGCGCGCGCCGGCCGAAGCCTGGACGATCACTGGAGAGTCAGTCTTGTCAGCGGCTTCCATGATGGCGCGCATCTGCTCAAGGTTGTTGACGTTGAAGGCTGGAACGCCATAGCCGAATTCGGCTGCGTGGTCCAACATCTGGCGCATGCTGATAAGTGCCATTGTGAGTCTCTCTCCCGGTCGAGGGTCGTTAATCGTGCAAGCCTGCCGTAGCGGCGGCTGCTATTCAAGTTATTGAAGGTCAGGCTTTCAAAGCCTGCCTTGCTTAATCGTTAAATCAGTATTTCGGTGCGGCTGATGGCCCCTTCGCAGGCAAGCCAGCTCCTACATCGCTTTACAGCCACGCCCGATCAAATCGTCGGTGGCAACCCAGTAAACCAGGCCTTCCTCACCCTTTGTGTGAAACGCCAACTGGCCGTCGCTGTACAGCACGCCCGAAGCCGCCACTTCCTGCTTGAGGCGGTACACCTGGTCTGAGCCGCCGAGGCGTACATCCACCTGGGTGCGGGCCTGGTCGGCAAAGCGCCAGTTGACTTGCGCCTGGCTGTCACACGTCCAGGTGGTCCACTTGTCTACCGGCTCTGCCTTCTTTTCGAACATGTTCAGGTTGGTGCATCCGGCCAATAACGCCAGTGCTGCCAGGGCGAAAACGCCTTTCATTGCCAATCCTCAAGCGGCGACCTGCGGCCACCGCTGCTGTCGGTTAGTGAATCAGACCCGTCAAGGGCAACCCTGTTCCTGACCGTTGGGCGCAGAGTCGTATTTCTCCAACCCGTCCGGCCCGATGCGCTTGCTGATCACCGGCATGGTTTCGGCTTGCCAGTCAGCCTGATAGCAACTCTTGCGCGGGTCAGCCCCGGGCTTTTCAGACTCGGGCGCCGCTTTAGGCGTGCTGCCGCAGCCGGCCAATACGCCCGCTGCTATTACCAGTGCCAACGACTTGATCATCGGAATGCTCCTTTTCCTCAGCAAGTGCTTCAGCCCTTCGCTCGGCTTTCCAGCACTTCGACAGCCGGCAGTACCTTGCCTTCGACGAATTCGAGGAATGCACCACCACCGGTAGAAATGTAGGAGATCTGGTCAGCAACGCCATATTTATCGATGGCTGCCAGGGTGTCGCCACCACCGGCGATGGAGAATGCCGAGCTTTCAGCGATCGCATGGGCCAGCACTTTGGTGCCGTTGCCGAACTGGTCGAACTCAAACACACCAACCGGGCCGTTCCACAGGATGGTCTGGGACGACTTCAGCAGTTCAGCGAAGTTGGCGGCAGTTTGCGGGCCGATATCCAGGATCATGTCGTCGGCGGCCACATCAGCGATCAGCTTGACGGTGGCTTCGGCGCTTTCAGCGAATTCCTTGGCCACGACTACGTCCACCGGCAGCGGCACGCTGACCTTGGCGGCGATGGCGCGGGCGGTGTCCAGCAGGTCCGGCTCGTACAGCGATTTGCCCACCGGGTGACCGGCAGCCGCCAGGAAGGTGTTGGCAATGCCGCCGCCGACGATCAACTGGTTGCAGATCTGGCTCAGGCTGTTCAACACGTCGAGCTTGGTGGAGACCTTGGAGCCGGCAACGATGGCGGCCATCGGTTGGGCCGGAGCACCCAGCGCCTTGCCCAGTGCATCCAGCTCAGCCGCCAGCAACGGGCCAGCTGCAGCAACTTTGGCGAACTTGGCCACGCCGTGGGTCGAACCCTCGGCACGGTGAGCGGTACCGAAGGCGTCCATCACGAACACGTCGCACAGGGCAGCGTATTGCTGGGCCAGTTCGTCGCTGTTCTTTTTCTCGCCCTTGTTGAAGCGCACGTTTTCGAACAGCACGATGTCGCCGGCCTTCACGTCCACGCCGTTCAGGTAGTCGGCAACCAGCGGCACGTCGCGGCCCAGGGCCTTGCTCAGGTACTCGGCCACAGGCTTGAGGCTGTTTTCTGCCGAGAACTCACCTTCGGTCGGGCGACCCAGGTGGGAGCAGACCATCACGGCCGCGCCTTTTTCCAGGGCCAGCTTGATGGTCGGCAGCGAGGCCAGGATTCGCGCATCGCTGGTGACAACACCGTCCTTGACTGGGACGTTGAGGTCTTCGCGGATCAGTACGCGCTTACCTTGCAGATCGAGGTCGGTCATCTTCAACACGGTCATGGGTGGCAATTCCTGAGAGCTAAAGTTGTGGAGAGGCTGTTTGCAGATAGTGCTCTGCAACGTCCAGCATACGGTTGGCAAAACCCCATTCGTTGTCGAACCACGCCAGGATGTTCACCAGCCGTGGGCCGGAAACGCGGGTCTGGCTGGCATCGACGATGGCCGAATGCGGGTCATGGTTGAAATCACAGCTGGCGTGGGGCAACTCGGTGTAGGCCAACAGGCCTTTGAGCGGGCCGCTGGTGGCGGCGTCGCGCAGGATCCGGTTGACCTCGCCGGCGTCGGTGTCGCTGACGGTTTGCATGGTGATGTCCAGGCAAGACACATTCACCGTCGGTACCCGTACGGCTTTGGCCTGGATTCGCCCGGCAAGTTCCGGCAACAGTCGCTCGATACCGCGCGCCAGCCCGGTGGACACCGGAATCACTGACTGAAACGCCGAACGCGTGCGACGCAGGTCCTCATGGTGGTAGGCATCGATCACCGGCTGATCGTTCATCGCCGAGTGAATGGTGGTGATCGACACGTATTCCAGGCCGATCGCCTGGTCCAACAGGCGCAACAGCGGCACGCCGCAGTTGGTGGTGCAGGAGGCGTTGGACACCAGCAGTTCGGCGCCGGTCAGGCAATCCTGGTTCACGCCATAGACGATGGTGGCGTCGACATCCGCCTCGCTGGCCATCGGCTGGGAGAACAGGACCCGCGGCGCGCCGGCGTCGAGAAACCGCTGGCCGTCGGCACGGGTGTGGTAAGCACCGGAGCATTCCAACACCAGGTCGACGTCCAGCGCCGCCCAGTCGATGCCCTCGGGGGTGGCACTGCGCAACACCTTCACGCAGTTGCCATTAATATGCAGACAGTCGTCTTCAACCCGCACTTCGCCGGGGAACCGGCCGTGAGTGGAGTCAAAGCGTGTCAGGTATTCGATGCTGGCCATGTCAGCCAGATCGTTGATCGCAACAATTTCAAACCCGGCAGCCGCCCCTCGCTCGAACAGAGCACGCAAGACGCAACGACCAATCCGGCCGTAGCCGTTGAGTGCAACTTTGTAGGGACGCGGTTGAGGCATGGGGTTCTCGCATTGTGGGCGACACAAACCATTGTAGGAGCGAGCTTGCTCGCGAAGAACCCGAGAGCGCCGCGTTAAACCAGAAACGCTGCGTTATCGTTGACGATCTTCGCGAGCAAGCTCGCTCCTACAGTGGATGCGGCAACCAAAGGGTCACCGCGTTCGAGCTTTTAGTCTTCCAGCAGCTCTTCAGCCTGACCCAGGATGTTTTCCAGGGTGAAGCCGAACTCTTCGAACAACGCTGGCGCCGGCGCCGACTCACCGTAGGTGGTCATGCCGATCACGCGGCCTTCCAGGCCCACGTACTTGTACCAGTAGTCGGCGTGAGCCGCTTCGATGGCGATACGCGCGCTGACCTGCAACGGCAACACCGATTGCTTGTAGTCCGCATCCTGGGCTTCGAAGACGCTGGTGCACGGCATGGAAACCACGCGCACATTGCGACCGTCTGCCGTCAGCTTGTCGTAAGCCTGAACCGCCAGGCCCACTTCGGAACCGGTGGAGATCAGGATCAGCTCCGGCTCGCCGATGCAGTCTTTCAGCACGTAGCCACCACGGCTGATGCCTTCGATCTGCGCAGCGTCGCGCGTTTGGTGCTGCAGGTTCTGACGGGAGAAGATCAGCGCCGAAGGGCCGTCTTTACGCTCGATTGCGTGCTTCCAGGCCACAGCCGATTCGACTGCGTCCGACGGGCGCCAGGTGTCCAGGTTCGGCGTGGTGCGCAGGCTGGTCAGTTGCTCGACCGGCTGGTGCGTCGGGCCGTCTTCGCCCAGGCCGATGGAGTCGTGGGTGTAGACGAAGATCACACGCTTCTTCATCAGCGACGCCATGCGTACTGCGTTGCGGGCGTATTCCATGAACATCAGGAAGGTCGCGCCGTAAGGCACCAGGCCGCCGTGCAGGGCGACGCCGTTCATGATGGCGCTCATGCCGAATTCGCGCACGCCGTAGTACATGTAGTTGCCGCTGGCGTCTTCCGCCGAGACACCTTTGCAACCTTTCCACAGGGTCAGGTTGGAACCGGCCAGGTCAGCCGAACCGCCGAGGAACTCAGGCAGCAGCGGGCCGAACGCGTTCAGGGTGTTCTGGCTGGCTTTGCGGCTGGCGATGGTTTCGCCCTTGGCAGCCACTTCGGCGATGTAGGCCGAGGCTTTTTCCGAGAAGTCGGCAGGCAGGTCACCCGCGAGGCGGCGTACCAGTTCGTTGGCCAGCTCAGGGAATTCAGCGGAGTAGGCAGCAAAACGCTGGTCCCACTCGGCTTCGACAGCCAGACCGGCTTCCTTGGCGTCCCACTCGGCGTAGATGTCAGCCGGGATTTCGAACGGGCCGTGGTTCCACTTCAGCGCAGCGCGGGTCAGGGCGATTTCCGCGTCACCCAGTGGGGCGCCGTGGCAGTCTTCTTTACCTTGCTTGTTCGGCGAACCGAAGCCGATGGTGGTCTTGCAGCAGATCAGGGTCGGTTGCTCGCTCTTGCGGGCGGTCTCGATGGCGGTCTTGATCTCTTCAGGATCGTGGCCGTCGACGTTGCGGATCACCTGCCAGTTGTAGGCTTCGAAACGCTTTGGCGTGTCGTCGGTGAACCAGCCTTCGACTTCGCCGTCGATGGAGATGCCGTTGTCATCGTAGAAGGCAATCAGCTTGCCCAGGCCCAGGGTACCGGCCAGGGAAGCGACTTCGTGGGAAATGCCTTCCATCATGCAGCCATCACCCAGGAACACGTAGGTGTGGTGGTCGACAACGTTGTGGTTTGGACGGTTGAACTGTGCGCCCAACACTTTTTCAGCCAGGGCAAAACCCACGGCGTTGGCCAGGCCCTGGCCGAGTGGACCGGTGGTGGTCTCGACGCCAGGGGTGTAGCCGTATTCCGGGTGGCCCGGGGTGCGGCTGTGGATCTGGCGGAAGTTTTTCAGGTCGTCGATGGTGACGTCGTAGCCGGTCAGGTGCAGCAACGAGTAGATCAGCATCGAGCCGTGGCCGTTGGACAGAATGAACCGGTCACGGTCGGCGAACGACGGGTTGCTCGGGTTGTGTTTCAGGTAGTCACGCCAAAGTACCTCGGCGATATCCGCCATGCCCATCGGGGCACCGGGATGGCCGCTGTTGGCTTTTTGCACGGCATCCATGCTGAGGGCACGAATGGCGTTGGCACGCTCACGACGGCTGGGCATCGCTGATCTCCTGGAGGTTGAATAAAAGAAACGGAAAAAAGGATCGGCATTTTCCCTCAGCCACGGCCCTCGGGGCAATGACAGATAGTCACTTGGGGGCGTTTTTCCTGCCGATTGGCTGGAGAAACCGCCCCCCGCTTCGTCTATGGGTTATAGCGGCTGCTTATAACCACCGATTATCGACCAATATCAAAACTTTTTGATATTGGCCTTGCGGGGTTTTCCCACCGTCTCTAGACTGCTGGCCTTATGAACTTAAGCGCATCTTCCATTCGCCCCGACGACAGCGACGAGCTGGCAGCCCTGTGCAAGGCCGGCGGCGACCCGTTGCGCCTGAATGTATTGCGCGCGCTGACCAACGATTCGTTCGGGGTATTGGAACTGGCGCAGATCTTCGCCATCGGCCAGTCCGGCATGAGCCACCACTTGAAGGTGCTGGCCCAGGCCGACCTGGTGGCAACCCGCCGCGAAGGCAATGCGATTTTTTACCGTCGTGCCCTGCCCCACACCGAACAGTTGGGCGGCAGGCTGCACGCTGCGCTGCTGGAAGAAATAGACAGCCTGGCCCTGCCGGCTGATGTGCAGTCGCGCATCAGCCAGGTGCACGGGCAACGCGCTGCGGCCAGCCAGGACTTTTTCTCACGGGTAGCCGAGAAGTTTCGCGCCCAGCAGGACCTGATCGCCGGCTTGGCGCAATACCGCGAAAGCGTGTTGGCACTTTTGGACAAGCTGAGCTTCAGTGATGAGGCAACGGCGGTTGAAGTGGGCCCCGGCGATGGTGGTTTTTTGCCGGAGCTGGCGCGTCGCTTTCATCAGGTCACGGCGCTGGACAACAGCCCGGCGATGCTGGAATTGGCCCGCCAATTGTGTGAGCGCGAGGCGCTGGGCAATGTCCACCTGCAGTTGGCGGACGCCCTGAATGACACCAGCCTGCGGGCCGATTGCGTGGTGCTGAACATGGTCCTGCACCATTTCGCAGCCCCGGCAGAAGCCCTCAAGCAGATGGCGAATTTGCTGCAACCAGGCGGCAGCCTGTTGGTCACAGATTTATGCAGCCACAACCAGAGCTGGGCCAGGGAGGCCTGCGGTGATCTCTGGCTGGGTTTTGAACAGGACGATCTGGCCCGTTGGGCCACCGCTGCGGGACTCGTTCCCGGGGAAAGCCTCTATGTAGGTTTACGTAATGGTTTCCAGATTCAGGTCCGCCATTTTCAGCGGCCGGCTGGCGACACTCACCATCGGTAAATATCAGGAAAACATCGAGATGAGCGAATACTCCCTTTTCACCTCCGAGTCCGTGTCTGAAGGGCATCCGGACAAAATCGCCGACCAGATCTCTGACGCGGTGCTGGACGCCATCATTGCTGAAGACAAGTTCGCCCGAGTGGCGTGCGAGACTCTGGTGAAAACGGGCGTGGCGATCATCGCCGGCGAAGTCACCACCTCTGCCTGGGTAGACCTGGAGCAGATCGTTCGTGACGTGATCATCGACATTGGCTACAACAGCTCCGACGTCGGCTTCGACGGCGCGACCTGCGGCGTGATGAACATCATCGGCAAGCAGTCCCCGGACATCAACCAGGGTGTCGACCGTGCCAAGCCTGAAGATCAGGGCGCCGGCGACCAAGGCCTGATGTTCGGCTACGCCAGCAACGAAACCGACGTGCTGATGCCAGCACCGATCACCTTCTCCCACCAGTTGGTGAAGCGCCAGGCCGAAGCCCGTAAATCGGGTGTGTTGCCATGGCTGCGCCCGGACGCCAAGTCCCAGGTGACCTGCCGTTATGAAGGCGGCAAAGTCGTCGCCATCGACGCGGTTGTACTGTCGACCCAGCACAACCCGGACGTGTCCTACAGCGACCTGCGCGAAGGCGTCATGGAGCTGATCGTCAAGCACGTACTGCCTGCCGAACTGCTGACCAAAGACACCCAGTTTCACATCAACCCGACTGGCCAATTCATCATCGGTGGTCCGGTAGGCGACTGCGGCCTGACCGGTCGCAAGATCATCGTCGACAGCTACGGCGGCATGGCCCGTCACGGCGGCGGCGCGTTCTCCGGCAAGGATCCATCCAAGGTTGACCGTTCGGCTGCCTACGCCGGGCGTTATGTGGCCAAGAACATCGTGGCTGCCGGCCTGGCCGAGCGTTGCGAGATCCAGGTGTCCTACGCCATCGGTGTGGCCCAGCCTACGTCGATCTCGCTGAACACCTTCGGTACCGGCAAGATCAGCGACGACAAGATCGTCAAGCTGGTGCGTGAAATCTTCGACCTGCGTCCTTACGCAATCACCACCATGCTCGACCTGCTGCACCCGATGTACCAGGAAACCGCGGCCTACGGCCACTTCGGTCGCACCCCTGAGCAGAAGACTGTCGGCAACGACACCTTCACCACGTTCACCTGGGAAAAGACCGACCGCGCCAACGACCTGCGCACTGCCGCCGGCCTGTAATCGCCTTACGGTGAACACAAAACCCTGCCGGGCTATCCCGGCAGGGTTTTTTATTGCCGGATGATTTGCGGGCGACAATCACTTTTTTGGATCCAATGCTTGCAGGCTAAATGATGGCCCACTAGAATCCGCGCCCTCCCGGGCCTTCACCTCTTATTGGATATTGCACTGCGCCTGCCCGGGACCGATAAGCGCGCAGGCAATCGTACATTGAGGTTTTCCATGCGCATTTCCACACTCGCCCCTGCCGCCCTTCTGCTCAGCCTGTTTGCCCTGCCGGCGCACGCCGACTTGAGCGCACTCAGCGGCCTGACTTCCCAACTGGGCGTGTCTTCCGGCGATTGCGAAAAACAGGGCACAGACCTGCAGGCCAAGGTCGACGCGGCCAAAGCCAATGGCGAAGAATTGAAAGTGAAGGCCATGCAGGCCGCTCTGGATCAAGTAAACAAAGGTTGCAAAAAAGTCGGCGAGTCCCAGGCCAAGCTCGATGCCAGCCAACAAAAGCAGCAGGCCAAGGCGGACAGCAACGACACCGTGAAAGCGTTGGGTGGTCTGTTCAAGTAAGCCGAAACATCGGGTAAAAAGCCTCGCGGTTGCGGGGCTTTTTTATGCCCGCCGGGATGGCTTAGTCTGGGCGCCCTTTCAGAGCAAGGATGCTCATGATGATGCTGCCTATGCGCTTGCTGTTCTTCTTTTTACTCAGTCTCTCGCCGCTGATTGCGTGGGCGCGGGAGTGTCCCGACTGGGAGGCCGATCACGCCCGGGCCCAGATCGCCGACTTGGCGCAGCAAGTCCGCTTGTGGGATGACAGCTATCATCGACTCGGCCAGTCATTGATCAGCGATGAGCTCTATGACCAGGCCCGCCAGCGCCTTGGCCTATGGCGCAGTTGCTTCGCCTCCTCCGCGCCGACCACGGACAATCCGCTGGCCAGCGCACGAGGCACCATCGCTCACCCGACACCACACACCGGCCTGGAAAAACTGCTGGACGACAATGCCGTTCAAACCTGGCTGAGCACTCGCCAGGACGTATGGATTCAGCCCAAGGTCGATGGCGTCGCCGTCACGCTGGTTTACCGCAAGGGCCGACTGAGCCGGGTCATCAGTCGTGGCGATGGCCGGCTGGGCCAGGATTGGTCAGCCTCCGCCCGCAGGATTCCCGGGATCGTCCAGCAACTGCCCGAGCCCGTAGACCTGTTGTTGCAAGGCGAACTCTATTGGCGACTGGATGATCACGTGCAGGCCGCCGAAGGTGGCCTCGGCGCCCGCAGTAAAGTCGCCGGGCTGATGAATCGCCGGCAGTTGAGCGAAGCCGAAGCCGCCAATATTGGGCTGTTTGTGTGGGCTTGGCCCCAAGGCCCCGATGATTTTTCCGAACGGCTGAGCCAGCTTGCGAAATGGGGCTTCAATGACAGCGAGCGCTATAGCCATCCGATCAAGGACATCGCCGAAGCAGCGCACTGGCGCAGCTACTGGTACAGCCACCCACTGCCCTTCGCCAGCGATGGCGTGGTGTTGCATCAGGGCCAGCGAGCGCCGGCCAAGCGCTGGAGGGTCAGTTCGCCCTATTGGGCGGTTGCCTGGAAATACCCGGTAGTCAAAGCGCTGGCCCATGTGCGCAAGGTGCATTTCAAGATTGGGCGCACCGGGCGCATCACCTCCATCCTGGAACTGGAGCCGGTACTGCTTGATGACCGGAAAATCAGCCGGGTCAGCGTTGGCTCCCTGAAACGCTGGCGGGAACTGGATATTCGCCCTGGCGACCAGGTGTCCATCAGCCTTGCCGGCCAGGTCATTCCGCGCCTTGACCACGTCGTGCTGCGTAGCCAGCCACGGGTCGAGTTGCAGATCCCCCAGGCCAACAACTTTCATCCCCTGAGTTGCTGGGAACTGGCCCCGGGCTGTGAGGAACAATTGCTCGCGCGCCTGACCTGGCTGAGCGGCGCCCAGGGGCTGGCCCTGCCACATATTGGCCGTGAAACCTGGAACACTTTGATTCAGGCCGGTCTAATCGCCGGGCTGCTCGATTGGTTAACCCTGGATGAGGCAGAGCTTGCTAACATTGATGGCTTAGGTGAACGCAGCAGTGCACGTTTACTCGACAGCTTGCGCGGCGCCCGGCAACGCCCGTTCGCGCAATGGCTGATGGCCCTGGGAGTACCGCCCACGGCCCGCAACAATCTACAAGGCGGCTGGCAAACCCTGGCCGCCAAAGACACTCAAGCCTGGCTGGCCGAAGATGGCATAGGCCCGGGCCGCGCGGCGCAACTGAGCGCTTTTTTTCGCGACCCGCAGGTGCAGGCCTTGAGTGAAACATTACGGGCTGCCGGGATAGATGGTTTTTGACCTCTGCCCGACAGCATTAACCGGTGCCGGCAGAATTCATCCTGCCCACCTGATTGCGACCTTGTTTCCTTTGGAGCCTTTATGAAGTTTCTCGCACCTTTTGCCTTGTTGACCGTCGCAACCTTTATGGCCACACCACTGCTGGCGGCCGAGGAAACCCCGCAGCTCACCGGCTGCGCCGCCAAGCGCCAGGCCATCAGCACCCAGATCGAACAAGCCAAGGCCCACGGCAACAGCGAGCAGCAAGCCGGCCTGGAAAAAGCCTTGAGTGAAGTCACTGCCAATTGCACCGACGCTTCTTTGAAAAAGGAGCGCGAAAACAAGGTGCTCGACGCCAAGCACGAAGTCAGCCGGCGTCAGGCCGACCTCGACAAGGCGATGAAAAAGGGTGATTCCGACAAGATCAACAAGCGCAAGGACAAGCTGGCCCAGTCACGCAAGGACTTGCAGGAAGCCCTGGACGATCTGGACAAGTAAGACGCCTCAGTGATCGCGGAACTGTTTATGGCACGCGGTGCAGGCATCTTCGACTTTCTGCACGGCCGGCCCCAGGTTACTGGCCCTGTAGGGCTGGACTTGGCTGGCGATCACCAATTCACCGGTGGCCGCTTCAAGGTTGCGGGCCATCTCCTGGAAGCGTGCCTGTTGCTGCCACACGTCGTCCTTGGCGCTGGTGTGGTCTCCTTCACGCACGCTCGGGAAATGTTTCCACGGTTCATGGGACAACGCATCAAGCTTGACCGCGCCTTCGGCAAATTTGGCGCCGTCGAACGGAATGCGCCCACGCAGCATGCCGCCCAGGTCTTCGCCGGTCTTGAGCATCTGCTTGAAAATCGCCTTGCGCTGGCCAAGGGGCGAATTCGGATCAACTCCGCCACAGGCGGACAGTGTCAGGCAGGCCAGCAATACAACGGTCAGTCTTTTAAAAGTCATGATGGCTCAAGGTCACGGGAAACGGCGGCCAGTATCCTCGCCCCGCCTGCAAAGACCAATACCCCTATTAATAATAAGGGTTGTTCGAGCGCCAACCCGCGCGGGCAATCGCTTCAGGAATTTTGTGTATGAATACCCGATTTAAACCCTGGAGCCGCCGCCTGGCGTGGGCTCTGCCAATGATCGCGTTGCTGGCCGGTTGCGACACCGGCAAAGATGAAAAAGCCAAGCCCCACGCCATCGCGACCTACACCAGTGCCACCTGGGAAAACTTGCCGACGGTATCGGACAGCGACCTGCAAGCCGGCTTCGAATCCTGGCGCAGTGCCTGCCAACGACTCAAGGCTGATCCAGTGTGGGGCACGACGTGCGCGGCATCGGCCACCGTACCGTCGACCGCAGTGGCGATTCGCGACTTCCTCAAGGCCAACCTTGATGTCTACGGCCTGCGTTCGGCTGACAACAGCCCCAACGGCCTGATCACCGGATACTACGAACCGGTTTACCCCGGCAGCCTCACCGAAACCCCTACCGCCCACGTGCCGGTATTCGGCGTGCCGGATGACCTGATCATCGTCAACCTGGAAAGTATCTACCCGGAACTCAAGGGCAAACGCCTGCGCGGTCGCCTGGAAGGTCGGGTACTCAAACCCTATGACGACGCCAGCGCCATCAACCAGCAAGGCTCCACCGCCAAGCCTATCGCCTGGCTGACCAACCCGATGGACCTGCAATTCCTGCAGATTCAGGGTTCGGGCCGCATCCAACTGGCCGATGGCCGCCAATTGCGTGTCGGTTACGGCGACCAGAACGGCTACCCGTACCGCCCCATCGGCCGCTGGCTGGTTGAGCAAGGTGAGCTGAAAAAAGAAGACGTGACCATGGGCGCCATCGCGGCCTGGGCCAAGGCGCATCCGCAGCGCATTCCTGAATTGCTGGCAAGCAACCCCAGCTACGTGTTCTTCAGCGCCCGCCCCGACAGCAACGAAGGCCCGCGAGGCTCGCTGAACGTGCCGTTGACCGCGGGTTATAGCGTTGCGGTGGATCGCAAGGTGATTCCGCTGGGCAGCCTGTTATGGCTGTCGACTACGCGACCGGATGGCGCACCCATTGCCCGCCCGGTGGCTGCGCAGGATACCGGCGGTGCAATTACCGGCGAAGTGCGCGCCGACCTGTTCTGGGGAACCGGTGATGCCGCTGGTGAGTTGGCGGGCAACATGAAGCAGCAGGGCCAGATCTGGATGCTGTGGCCAAAAGGCGCAGCGCTGCCGAAAGTGCCCGATGCGCCGACAGGCACCTGAAGAACACCAAGGGTC
>NZ_JAXCIS010000110.1:0-3416 GCF_034044025.1 Pseudomonas sp. SED1 | reverse complement strand
CCTGGGCCAGGGATGGCCCATGACGGCGGCCCACGGTCCAAAGCCGGAGTGAGGGCACACCGAGCCCAAGCGAGGTGCCGAGTGGTGGGGCAAGAGCGTTTTGCTTACTTTTGCGCTGTTCAAAAGTGAGCCGCTGTAAGAGCGGAACCATAGGCGGCCGTTACCGCAGCAACGGATATGCCCCCCCAATCAGCGAGCCTTAACAGCCTCAACCCACCCCGGATCCAACCGCGTCTGGTCAGGCTCAATCCCCAACCCCCGCATCCTCTCCAGGTGCTCATCAACCTCCCGCACCAACTGCGCCTGAGAACTCGAATTGGCGTCCAGCTCGTGCATCTGCATCAACCCAAGGTGATAAAACCGCAGCAACTTGATCGCCACCGGATCATTCACCTTCACCCCGTCAGTCACCTTGTGCATCACGTTCGTCACACTCATCAAACTGCGCTTGAGCTGCCACCCATACACCGCCGGCGCCAGCCACGCCTGGCTCCAGAACGGCCCCCGCACCAGCCCCACGGTAATCAATACCCCGGCAAACACCCCACCCACGTTGAAGCGAAAGTTATCCCCCCCAGGCTCGCCAAACACCATCACCGCCAGGCTGGAAAGCACCATCGCCAACACCACAAACAGCCCCGCGACGATCAGCGTGCTGCGGCGGGTCTGCTGGCGAAAGGTAATCGGGTCGCAGGGTTTTAGCTCAAACATCCGGGTGCAGTCTCCATGGGCAAAGTAGGGGTATCGCATCGGCCGGCATCTTCTCATGCTTCGCCCGTCGGAGTGACGGTAATCAGGTTGAACGATGGCACACAGCAATTTCTCTAAACCTCGTAGGCAACCGACCCCCAAGCGAGGTGAACCATGACCCGGTACCAGCAACAGCCGCCCGGCACACCCAACCCCGACCGCACCCCCGGCGAAGAGGAGCGCGACAACGACGCCCTGCGCCCCAACGATCCCGCCGAACGGCAAGACGACGAAGAGCGGGTCGAAGAAGACCTGGAAAACCTGCACGACAAGGCCCGCCCGCTGTAAACCCGGCGCGCCAAGGAGAGAGTTATGACTAATAGTACAAGCGGCCCGCATTCATCAGAGCATTCCAGCGGCAAGGACGACTTGGGATTCGACCCCGATTCCCCGGACGTCGCCGACCCGCAGGTCGACCCGGTAGGGCCCGCGATTGCACCGTTGGACAAGCCTGAAAAAACCGGCAAGAAGCCGGCCTATGATCCCTTGGGTGATCTGAAACCGTGAAATGAGCCCCGCCATCGAGCGGGGCTTTTTTCATCAGCCAAGCCGTTTCGGGGCTACCCAGGTCACCTCGGTGATGCCGAACTTCTCCGCCCAGGGCCGAGTGGTTTTTTTCACCCGCTCATGGCCCGGTCGGCCTATCCGCCCCACGTGGGCAATGTCGGCGTCAACGGCCGCCCAATGCCACGCTTCGGCGTTGTTCATGACCTCGGCACGCACCACAAAGGTTTTCGGTTCGCCGTGTAGCAAGTAGTGGATGGTGTAGATCATTGCGGTACTCATGATGCCTCCCTGTCTTGTAGTGAATGGATATAAAACAGTTCAGAAAGGTTCAGAAAGTTTCTGCATCTGAGGGCTTGCATTTGATTCAAATCACATTTGGCAAATAGCCACCTTCAGGGTATTAGTGATGCGTTCGCCAACGACTCCAGGATCGCGTCATGCCAGAGCTGACCCACAGCCGCCTCTACCTGCAACGTCTGGGCTACGACACGCCGCCGCCGCCCACTCTGCAAACCCTGCAGGATCTGCAGTTGCGCCACGTCAGTACCTTCGCCTTTGAAAGCCTGTCGACCTTGTTGCATGCACCTGTGCCCATCGATTTACCCAGTGTCGAGCACAAAGTCCTGTTCTACGGGCGCGGTGGTTATTGCTACGAGCTGAACCAGATGTTCCTGGCCTTGTTGCAGGAATTGGGCTTCGACGCGCGGGGCATCACGGGTCGCGTGGTGATGGGCGGGCCGCCCGATGCGCTGACGGGGCGCACCCATCGCCTGAGCCTGGTGACCCTGGACGGCATGCGTTACATCAGCGATGTCGGCTTTGGTGGCATGGTGCCCACCAGCCCGTTGCAACTGGACACCGACGCTACCCAGGCCACGGCCCATGAACCCTATCGCCTGAGCCTGAACGAGGGCAGCTACACCTTGTGGGCGCAGGTCGCCGGTGAGTGGCGCGGCTTGTATGTGTTCGACCTGCAGTTGCAGTCGCGCATCGACTACGAAATCGGCAACTGGTACGTCTCCACCCACCCGGACTCACCGTTCTTCGGTCAGTTGAAAGTCGCACTGATCGGCCCGGGATTTCGCCGCACCCTGAACAATGGCCAGTACGCGGTTCACTACCTGGACCGGCCCAGCGAGAAGCGCGCCATCGAGGATGTGGACGAGCTGCTGACGCTGCTGCAAGCCAGCTTTGGCATTCGCCTGCCGGAGCATCCACAGTTGCGGCCAATTCTCGGTCGTTTGTTGGTACCCCTCCAAGAAGCCTGAGATAGAGCCATCGCTGAACCGTTTTACCTCGAAAAAAGGTGCAAATTAATTCGAACCTTTCGTCAAAACGAGGGCTCGAAGCGTTTCCTGAATAATTTGCCACCTACAATGGAGACGTAAAACGATGTCCAAACTATTCGGAAAAATCCTCAAGAATTCCTCGGTCCTGGCCCTGATTGCAGCACCTGGTGTGGTGTTCGCCGCAGCGCCGACTGACCCGATTTCCACCTTCGGTATCCTCGGCAGCTACAACGACTTCAAACTCGAAGGCGGTAGCCAGAGCGACAAGGACCACATGCCTGAAGCCGGCCTGTTCTACAACTTCGGCAACAAGCTGACGGCTGAATCGGGCTTTATCTATCAGGCCGGTATCGAGGCCAAGTACGGCGAGAAGAGCGACAACAAGCTCAAGGAAGGCCAGGCCGACCTCGACCTAGGCTGGCGTGCCGCGCTGGATGCACGCAACTTCGTCGACGTGCTGGTGGGTGGCGGCTACAGCTGGACCCGCTACGAGCCGGACTCGGGCGACTACGACATGAAACTCACCAACAAATCGCCGTTCGCCAAGGCGGCCCTGGGCTACAAGCACCAGTTCGACGACATGACCATGCGTGTTGAACTGGGTGCCCGTCATACCATCGACGGCCGCGCCAAGCTCAAGGTCGACGGCATCGGCAGCGACACTGTGGACCTGAAGGACCGCACCAACCCGTACGCCGAAGTCAGCCTGCTGATGAACCAGAAAGGCGACCTGCCGGTGATGGCGGGCCTGTACTACACCCGCACCGAGTACAAGCTCGATGGCGACTCGTACGTAGCCGACAACACCAAGCTCAAGCGTGACGAGTATGGGTTCAAGGTCGGTATCGCGTTCTAAGCCCACCTCGATTC
>NZ_JAXCIS010000010.1:0-23930 GCF_034044025.1 Pseudomonas sp. SED1 | reverse complement strand
GTGGCCGTTACCTAAATAACGGATATGTACCCAATCACTGAGCTGGCTTGCAGGCCATGGCATCAAGCTTTTGCAGCCAGTTCGCGCAGCACCTTGAGCAACGTGGTCTCACCCTTGACCACGTCCGCTTGCTCAAAACAGATCCAACCTTCGTTAAACCCATCAATCATGCGCATGCGCGGCATTGGATTCTGCGCGCCTTGCTCACGAAACATCGGCTCCCACGTATCACGAGGCACCACCTGCGCAGTCACACCGCGACCAAGCACTTCGGTCAAGGTGCGTGCGATGTCGTTCGGGCTGACCCATTGGCCTTCCAGCTCAACTACCCGACGCCCGCTCCAATGTTGCTGCAGCAGTTGCGCAGCGAGGCGGCCGACGTCGGCGGTGGCGATCATCGGTACGGTCTTATCCAGCGGTTGCAGGAAGCTGTAGATCACTCCGTGCTCACGGGCCGTGGCTACGTCGTAGGCGGCGTTTTCCATAAACCAGCCTGGGCGCAGGAAGGTCACCGGCACGCTCAACGCGCTCAGCGCCTGTTCCATCAAGGTGCGTTGGGTCAGCAGGTTCAGGTGTTCGGCCTGGGCGCCAATGGTCGACAGGCACACTACTTTTTGTGGGGCCGCCGCCTCGATGGCTTGGGCAACGGCGGCAATCACCTTGCGCGCCTCGGGGAAGCCGAGCTCCGGGTCGAAATCCGAAGGCGGCAGGATGAACACGCCGGTGGCGCCCTTGAACGCTGCGGTGAGGGCGGCGGCGTCGTCCATATTGGCGATGGCGACCTCGCATCCGAGGGCGGCCCATTCGGCGCCTTTGCTGGCATCGCGAATGACTGCCCGCACGGGTTGACGATCGTTGAGGAGAAAGCGCGCGAGGGCGCCGCCGACTTTGCCTGTGATTCCGGTGATGACATACATGGTGTTTACGCCTGTTGTTTCAATGGGTGGATCAAGCATAAACACCGCTCTGCGTTGACAGAATAGCGATCCCGTCACTGCATCAGTGACTCAAAATCATGAATCACCCAGCGGTGGCAACCGGCGTTTTACCGGGGTTTTCTTGACGATGGCGGTGTTGGTTTCAGCGTACGCGTTGAGCTTATCCAGCAGCGTGTCGAGTTGGTCCATGGTGCGCACATGCAGGCGTGCGATGAAGCAGTCATCGCCGGTCACCTTGTCGCATTCGGTGAACTCGGGGATCGCCTGGATCTGGCGCTCCACCTCCTGCAGTTTCCCAGGCAGCGGGCGGATGCGCACGATGGCTTGCAGCAGATAGCCAAAATGCTTGGGGTCAATGTCCACGGTGTAGTTCTTCAAGACGCCGCGCTCTTCCAGGCGCCGCAGCCGTTCGCCGACGCTGGGGGAGGAGAGGCCGGTGATGCCCGCCAAGGCCTTGAGGGACAGGCGCGAATCGTCCATCAGCGCGGCGATCAGTTGCTGGTCAATGCTGTCAATCATGCTCGCTCCGAAAGTAATGCCTGGGGTTTGCCTAATAAGAATAGGCAAAATTCAAGGTTCGCCTTATTTAGAATCTGGAGTCACTACAAGCCAGATTGCCATAATTGAGCCTCACTTGAGGAGCTCAATCATGGACAAATCCATACGTCGCGGTGCATGGGAAATGGTCGCCGCCATGCTCATCTCCGGCACCATCGGCTGGTTCGTGCTGGTGTCGGGTGTATCGGTGGTCGAAGTGGTGTTTTGGCGCTGCGTGATCGGCGCGCTGACGCTGCTGGTGGTGTGCGGGTTGCTGGGCTACCTGCGCATGGACTTGCTGAGCTACACCAAGCTCGGGCTGGCGATGCTCAGCGGCGTGGCGATTGTGGGCAATTGGTTGCTGCTGTTCGAGTCCTACGCCAAGGCTTCAATCTCTATCAGCACGGCGGTGTATAACGTCCAGCCGTTTATGCTGGTGATGCTGGCCGCGGTGTTCCTGGGGGAGAAAATTACCGTGCAAAAGCTTGCCTGGTTGAGCGTGGCTTTTGTCGGGATGTTGGCGATTGTCACTGCCCATGGCAGTCAGCAAAACACCGGGGATGACTATTTGGTGGGCGTGGCATTGGCGCTGGGTGCGGCGTTTCTGTATGCGATTGCGGCGCTGATCATCAAGCGTTTGAAAGAGGTGCCGCCGCATTTGATGGCGTTGATCCAGGTGACCACGGGCGCCTTGCTGCTGGCACCGCTGATGCAGTGGCACAGCCTGTCTGCATCGATGGATGCTTGGGCGGCATTGCTGACCTTGGGCGTGGTGCATACCGGCTTGATGTACGTGTTGCTGTATGGCGCGATCCAGAAGTTGCCGACGGCAATCACCGGGGCGTTGTCATTTATCTACCCGATTGCGGCAATCTTTGTCGACTGGATTGCCTTTGGGCATCGCCTGGGCTGGATGCAATGGCTGGGCGTGGCGGCGATTTTGCTCGCGGCGGCGGGGTTGCAGCGGGGTTGGTGGTGGCGCTCGAAAACAGCGGTGAGCGTCACGCCGTAGCATGACGCTCACCGGCGACTCAGTGTGCGCCGCGCGGGATGGTCTTGAGCAGGTCGTCCGGGCTGATATAACCCACCACGCTGCCCGGTTGCGGCAGGCCGAGGATGTGGCCCTTGATCTTGCCAATCACATGCATCTCGCAAGGCTTGCAGTCGAACTTCAGCGTCAGCACTTCATCGCCGTGGATCAGTTGCATCGGCGCGACCTTGGTCTTCACCCCCGTCACACCCTTGGCCTGTTTAGGGCACAGGTTGAACGAGAAACGCAGGCAGTGCTTGGTGATCATCACCGGCACTTCGCCGGTTTCTTCGTGGGCTTCGTACGCCGCGTCGATCAGTTGCACGCCATGGCGGTGATAGAAGTCGCGGGCCTTCTGGTTGTAGACGTTGGCCAGGAACGACAGGTGCGATTCCGGGTACACCGGCGGCGGCGTGGTTTCCGCCTTGCGGCCGCCCCGTGGATGGGCCTGGATACGCGCCTCGGTCAGCGCCTCGATCACTTCGCGGCGCAAGGACTTGAGCTGCGAGTTCGGGATGAAGAACGCTTGCGGCGCATCCAGCTCGATCGCAGTGGCGTGGTACTGGGTGGTGCCCAGTTGGCCCAGCAGGTCGCGCAGGGTTTCCAGCGCCTGTTCCGGCTTGTTGGCCACGCCAAACGGGCCGGGCAGGGTGACGCTGGCGCTGATGCCTTCTTCGCTGGTGACGGTCAGCTCCAGGCGGTCTTCCTGCAAGCGAGCCACCCACGTCACGCCGATACGACGCTCGGCGGAGGTCTTCAGTAGCGCCTGCTGCCAGTTATGGTCCAGGTTGCGGTTCAACGGATGATTCGGCCGCAGTTGATGCAGGCTGGCCGGCATCTCGTTGGGCTCGACGCGGTAGCGGTAGCGCTTCTCGCCGTCTTCTTCGAACTCACCTTTAGCTTCTGCGATGTTGGCGCGGAAACCCACCACTTCACGCTTGATCAGCACATTGAGGCCGTCGCCATTGGACAGCGGCTCATGGGTGACCACTTGCAAGTCACGCTTGCCGGCTTTTTCCACCACACCCACCGGCAGGCCGGTAAAGGTCGGAGTGTCGAAGGCGCCGATGTCGACCTTGCGGTCGGTGACGAAGTAGTCGGTGCTGCCACGGTGGAAAGTCTTTTCCGGGTCCGGCAGGAAGAAATGCGCGGTGCGGCCGCTGGAGGCGCGAGCCAGGTCCGGGCGGTCTTCGAGAATCTCGTCCAGGCGCTGACGGTAATAGGCGGTGATGTTCTTCACATAGCCCATGTCCTTGTAGCGGCCTTCGATCTTGAACGAACGCACGCCGGCATCCACCAGGGCGCGCAGGTTGGCGCTCTGGTTGTTGTCTTTCATCGACAACAGGTGCTTTTCAAAGGCAACCACACGGCCCTGATCATCTTTCAGGGTGTAGGGCAGGCGGCAGGCCTGGGAGCAATCGCCGCGGTTGGCGCTGCGGCCATTCTGGGCGTGGGAGATGTTGCACTGGCCGGAGAAGGCCACGCACAACGCGCCGTGGATGAAAAACTCGATGGCGGCATCGGTTTCATCGGCAATCGCACGGATTTCCTGCAGGTTCAGCTCACGGGCCAATACCAACTGCGAAAAACCGGCCTGGTCGAGAAATTTGGCCCGGCCCAGGGTGCGGATGTCGGTCTGGGTGCTGGCGTGCAGCTCGATGGGCGGAATATCCAGCTCCATCACCCCCAGGTCCTGGACGATCAGCGCATCGACACCGGCATCGTAAAGCTCGTGGATCAGCTTGCGCGCCGGCTCCAGCTCATTGTCGTGCAGGATCGTGTTGATGGTGGTGAACACCCGCGCGTGGTAGCGCCGGGCGAACTCCACCAACTGCGCGATATCGCTCACGTCATTGCAGGCGTTATGGCGTGCGCCGAAACTCGGGCCGCCTATGTACACGGCATCGGCGCCATGCAAGATGGCCTCGCGGGCGATGGCGACATCGCGCGCAGGGCTGAGCAATTCCAGGTGATGCTTGGGCAAGGACATAGTTTTTTTAGTCAGGCTTGTCACGGAGGCGGGCATTGTAGCTGCGAAATGCGCTATCGACATCTACCATGCCGCTCGTGTGGGAGCCGGGCTTGCCCGCAATGCAGACACCGCGGTGTATCAGTGACACCGAGGCGATCCCATCGCAGCCTCGCTGGGGCTCGACAGCTCCCACATTTGATCACAGTGGGGTGATATAGAGCGTTTGGCTCAGGCCTTGGCGGCCATCGCCGTGACTTCAACCCGCATGCCTTCCACGGCCAGGGCTGCCACGCCCACCGCTGCACGGACTGGCCAAGGCTTGGCGAAATAACGTTTGTAGACTTCGTTGAACGCAGCGCGGTCGGCCATGTCGGTCAGGTAAATGGTCAAGTGCATGACCCGGTCAATCGAGCTGCCGGCGCGCTCCAGGGCCACCTTGAGGGCTTGCAGGGTACATTCGCTTTGCAGGGTGATGTCGCCCAGCTCCAGGCTGCCGTCGGCGCGGGTGGGGATTTGCGTAGAGACGAGGATGCCGTTGAAGCCGATGACGTCGGAGGAGATGGAATCCGGGTCGAGGTCGGGGGTGAAGGCGAGGTCGTGGTTGGCCATGGGGTTCTCTTGTTTGAGAGGATTGAAATGGCTGCCAGTCTATCGATTACGGGTGCGTTGAAAAAAGTTATTCTTGCCGGCTATCTCAAGACTATTGCAAGGACGTAACCCTTCAAATGCTTAAATATGCATCTGTAACCACGAGAGCCGACGCGGCCCGCCCTAAGAAAAGCATTGCCTGGTTAGTGTTCGGTTTGGTCGTTGCCGCGGGCGGCCTTATCGCTGCGCCTACACTTCAGCGTGACCCGGCTGGCTCTACAACGATGGTCACCGCCAGCTTGATAATGCTTGTGATGGTCGTTGAATGTTCGTTGAGCCGATTCATCAAAGGCTTGGTACTGATCGGCTTCGGGGTCTTTTTGCAGGCTACATACCTACCGACGTTTTTCCCTCCTATCGAGTTCCCGAACTTTTTGCAAGAAGCTGAAAATCAAAAAATAGTCTTGTTCAATTTGATGATTACCCTCGCTTGCGGAGGTGCCGGTGGCAGCTTGATTGCGGCGCACGCTGAAGTAAGCTCCAACGACCGTGCAAAGTCTGCGCAATCGAATACGCAACAAACGAGCATCGACTACACAAGCCAACTGGATGAACTCGTCAAAAACGCTGAAGCGATGAATACCAAAATCAATGGGTTGATGTGTATGTGCGGTGCTCTGTTTGTAATCATCGCGCTACTGCTGCTTTTTCGATCAAGCTGAGCAGACCCGTCGCCGGCCTTTGCGCGACGCGGAATTTTTAACCGGCTCGCGGTAAAGAACCAGTGAAGGGATGATTAAACTCGATTAATTAAAATTCACTACGCATGCACGCACGCTGCTGTAGTTTTAATCCTGTCTTAGCCGCTCTGCTTCGACAAAATCCTTTGGTTTGCCGCCGCAGTCTCTGCGGCGGATTTTTTATGGGCGATAATGTAGATATATTTAACTAATTTATAAAGTGGCACTTTGATAGTTGGCTTGATCAAACTATCAGTACACGGAGACGGACTCGTACCTGCCCCATTTCGCATAACTGCTGTGCAGCATAAGGGATTAATCCACCGCCGCTGAATGCCTATAGTTCTTTCACCGCCGCAACCTCCCACGGGCCGTTGCGAAATCCAGCCGTAGATTGAGGTGATCATAATGAACAGCGAATTCAAGCCTGATGTGACCGATACCCAGCCACTGCACCTGCTCGACGCCGAGTACTTCGAATACAGCAAAGCCGCCAACCCCATCAGCGCCAACCTGATTCCCCGCATTCCCTACCACAGCTTCCCGGCCTCGCTGTATGACAGCGGCCCGTCCCGGGTGGTCCCGCTGGACCTCAGTGATGCACTCGGCTGCGAAGGCCCGGCAACGGGGCCGGGGCTGTGTGCAAATTTCATTCGCCTGAACGCAGGCGACACGCTGGAGCTGCGACCCAATGCCACCTCACAGGTGTTTTATGTGATTGCGGGGCAGGGCAGTGTGGCCCAGGGCGAGCATCACATCGAATGGTCCAAAGGCTGCTTCATTGCGCTGCCGGGCCTGCTGCAGGCGCAGTTCAGTGCATCTGAGGATGCGCGCCTGTACTACGTGCACGATGAACCGATGTTGCGCTACTTGGGCGTGACCCGCAGTGCCGATCGCTTCGTGCCGACGCTGTATCCCGCAGAACTGGCCAATGCAAAGCTGCGTGAAGCCGCCGATGATCCCCGCGCCCAGGATCGCAGCCGTATCAGCATCCTGCTGGGCAATCGCAATTTCCCGCAGACCCGAACCGTGACCCATGTGCTGTGGGCGATGTACGGCATCCTGCCGGCCGGGTCGATTCAAAAGCCTCATCGGCACCAGTCGATTGCGCTGGATTTCATCATCGATTGCCCCAAGGGTTGCTACTCGCTGGTGGGCACCGAGCTGGAGGCCGATGGCCAGATCCGCAATCCGGTGCGGGTCGACTGGTCGCCGGGGTTGGCCTTCGTCACACCTCCAGGCTACTGGCATGCCCACTTCAACGAGTCCGACATGGAAGCCTTCCTGATTCCGATCCAGGATGCGGGGCTGCAAACCTATCTGCGGTCGCTGGATATCCGCTTCAGTTGAGACGTTTCCAGTGCGGTGTTTCGCCTAGCTGCTCGACGATAAAGTCGATGAAGCACCTCACCTTGGAGGACACGATGCGCTTGGGTGGATAAACGAACCACACCGCCGGTTCGCGGCCGGCGATCCGGATATTCCACTCAGGCAACCACACCACCAGCTCGCCGGCTTCAATGCTCTTGGCCACCAGCCAGTCGGGCAGCAAGGCAAATCCCAGGCCTTGTTGTGCGGCGATCAGCTGTGCGTCGAGGTCGTTGATGCGGATAGCGTCGTTATGCACCAACGGCGACACTTCATGCCCGTTGGCAAAAGCAACATCCGCCGCGACATCCCGCCCCAGAATCACCGGCAGCGCTGCGAGTTCCGAAGGGGCGGACGGCGCCGGATGCTCCTGGCACAACCCCGGGCTGGCCACCAGCCGATAGCGCTCATCGCAAATCTTGCGTGCCTTCAAGGTGGAATCGGCCAGGGTTCCAATGCGGATCGCCAGGTCCGCGCCGGCATGAATCAGGTTGACGTGAGTGTCATCCAGCATCAGTTCCAGCTTGATCTGCGGGTAGCGGGCCAGGAAGGCATTCAACGTGGGGAGGATATGGTGACGGGCAAATGCGGGCGGCAGGTTGAGCTTGAGCACGCCCCGTGGCTGCTCGTTCAATGCGGAGGTGGCGGCCTTGGCTTGTTCCAGTTCATCCAGCACCCGGCGTGCGTGCATCAGGAACGTCTGGCCACCTTCAGTCAGGTGCAGCGTGCGCGTAGAGCGGTTGAACAAGGCGATGCCAAGGTCCTGTTCCAGGTCCTTCACGTAGCGTGAAACCGTGGAGGCCTTGATGCCAAGCCGGTCGGCGGCGCGGGAGAAGTTATTGCCCTCGGCGGCTTCGACAAAGGCGGTTAACGCAGCGAAGTAATCCAAGGGCGGCCTCGATCTTGACGGTGGGTTGCCTGGCCTACAGCGGCGTCAGCACATTCATTACGGTGTCCAGCGCGACCCGGGTATCGTCCAGTTGCACCAGGGAGGCATGCCGCGCGCCGAGGGCGTCACGGTTCTTGATCGCCGTGAGGATCGCCTTGTGCCGGGGCAGGCTGAGGCCCTGGATGTCGGGGCGACGGTTGGTGATGTTGATGGACTCGCGAAGTGGCAGCGACAGCATGTTGCACATGTAGGCCAGCAAGTCGTTGCGGGTCGCATCGGCAATTGCGCGGTGGAAGTCCAGGTCGGCCTGCAACAGCGCGTCGTGGGTCTGGGCGGTTTCCATGCCCTGGTAGGCCTTTTCGATGACGGCAATATCGGCATCGGTAGCGGTAGAAGCCGCCATGGCGGCGATTTCCGGCTCCAGGATGCGGCGTACACCGGCCAGGGTATTGAAAAACTCGCTGTGGGGCGTCGACTGCATCAGCCAGGACAGTACGTCCGGGTCCAGCAGGTGCCATTGCACCCGCGGGCGCACCACGGCGCCGACCTTGGGCTTGGAAATGACCAGGCCCTTGGCGCTCAGTACCCGCGTCGCCTCACGCAACACCGACCGGCTGACCTTGTATTCCTCGCACAAGGTCGCCTCCATGGGCAGTCGTTCTTCCGGCTTGAAGCGTCCGGAAACGATGTGCATGCCCAAGTCCTGAACGATTTGGGCGTGCATGCTCTTGCGCGGCTTGGTCGGCTGCTGATCCATAACAGGGAGGCTACTCTGGCGAAATACGCGGCATCATAGCATTGCTCCTGTCCCAATTAGTGGGAATGACGCGGCACTTCAGCGCCGCGGCAGCCCACCAGGAAGTCGAAGTCGCAGCCCTGGTCTGCCTGCAGCACGTGGTCGATGTACAACTGACGGTAGCCCCCGACAATCAGCTGTTGAGGCGGCGCAAGGTCGGCCATGCGGGCCGCCAGTTCGGCGTCCGGAATGTCCAGGTGCAGGCGGCCATTGGCGCAATCGAGTTCGATCCAGTCGCCTTCCTTGACCGTGGCCAATGGGCCGCCGGCGGCCGCTTCCGGTGCCACGTGCAGCACCACGGTGCCGTAGGCCGTGCCGCTCATGCGCGCATCGGAAATCCGCACCATGTCGGTCACACCCTGGGCCAGCAGTTTGGCCGGCAAGCCCATGTTGCCGACTTCCGCCATGCCCGGGTAACCCTTGGGCCCGCAGTTTTTCATCACCAGGATCGAGTTGGCATCCACGTCCAGCTCCGGGTCGTTGATGCGTTCCTTGTACATGTCGAAGTTCTCGAACACCACGGCACGCCCGCGGTGCTGCATCAGCTCGGGGCTGGCAGCCGATGGCTTGAGTACCGCACCCAGTGGCGCGAGGTTGCCCCGCAGCACACAAATGCCGCCGTCGGCACGGATCGGATTGTCGAGGGTACGGATCACTTCGTCCTGGCCGTAGATCGGCGCTTCCCGGGTGTTGTCACCGAGGGACTTGCCGTTGACAGTCAGGGCGTTCGGATGCGGGATCAGGTTGGCTTCACCGAGGCGGCGCAGCACCGCCGGCAGGCCGCCGGCGTAGTAGAACTCTTCCATCAGGAAGCGCCCGGACGGTTGCAGGTCGACGATGGTCGGCATGCCGCGGCCCATGCGGGTCCAGTCGTCCAGGTCGAGCTCGACGCCGATACGCCCGGCGATGGCTTTCAGGTGAATCACCGCGTTGGTCGAGCCGCCAATGGCTGCGTTGACGCGGATCGCGTTTTCGAAGGCCTCCTTGGTCAGGATCTTCGACAGCTTCAAGTCTTCACGCACCATCTCTACTGCGCGCATGCCCGACATGTGCGCCAGTACATAACGGCGCGCATCCACCGCCGGAATCGCTGCGTTGTGGGGCAGGGAAGTGCCCAGGGCTTCGGCCATGCAAGCCATGGTCGAAGCGGTGCCCATGGTGTTGCACGTACCTGCCGAGCGCGACATGCCGCCTTCGGCCGCGAGGAAATCGTCGAGGGTTATGGTGCCCGCCTTGACCTGTTCGCTGAGCTGCCACACCACGGTGCCCGAGCCAATGTCCTGACCCTTGTGCTTGCCGTTGAGCATAGGCCCGCCGGTGACGACGATCGCTGGCACGTCGCAACTGGCAGCGCCCATCAGCAGCGCCGGGGTGGTCTTGTCACAACCGGTCAGCAGCACCACGCCATCGATGGGGTTGCCGCGAATGGCTTCCTCCACGTCCATGCTGGCCAGGTTGCGGGTGAGCATGGCGGTGGGGCGCAGGTTCGATTCGCCGTTGGAGAACACCGGAAACTCCACGGGAAAGCCGCCCGCTTCAATCACCCCACGTTTCACGTGCTCGGCAATCTGGCGGAAATGCGCGTTGCAGGGGGTCAGTTCCGACCAGGTGTTGCAGATCCCGATGATCGGTTTGCCATGGAACTGATGATCGGCAATCCCCTGATTTTTCATCCAGCTGCGGTACATGAAGCCGTTTTTATCGGCGGTACCAAACCAGCTGGCGGAGCGCAGGACGGGCTTTTTCTCGGACATGGTCGACTCTCTTATTGTAAGACTATATTGATCTAATCTCGGCTTAACATAGGCGTAAATTCGATGCTTTGGAAGTGTTGTTGATTAAATAGTAATACTATATAGTCCGATTCAACGAGGCTTGGCCCTGGCGAATTTCCGCGAGAGGCGACCCGCAACGCTCTATAAAAATAACAATCGGAGACTGCTCACATGAGCCAGGAACAGCGGCTGATACGTCGCATCACGCTGAAACTGATTCCCTTCCTGATCTTGCTGTACCTGATTGCCTACGTGGACCGCTCGGCCGTGGGCTTCGCCAAATTGCACATGGGCGCAGATGCCGGCATCGGTGATGCCGCGTATGGACTGGGGGCAGGGCTGTTCTTTATTGGTTACTTCCTTCTGGAAATCCCCAGCAACCTGATGCTCGACCGTTTCGGCGCGCGGCGCTGGTTCGCGCGGATCATGGTCACCTGGGGCGCCATCACCATCGGTATGGCATTCGTCCAGGGCCCCCACAGTTTCTATGTGATGCGCTTTCTGCTGGGCGCCGCCGAAGCCGGGTTCTTCCCGGGAGTCCTCTACTACATCACCCAATGGTTCCCGGTGCGCCACCGCGGCAAGATCCTCGGGCTGTTCATCCTGTCCCAGCCCATCGCCATGATGATCACCGGCCCCGTGGCGGGCGGCTTGCTCGGCATGAACGGAATCCTCGGCCTGCACGGCTGGCAATGGCTGTTCATTGTCATCGGCACCCCGGCGATCCTGCTGACCTGGCCGGTGCTGCGTTACCTGCCGGACGGGCCGCAACAGGTCAAATGGATGGACCAGGCCGAGAAGGACTGGCTCACCGGTGAACTGGCCAAAGACCTGCAAGCCTACGGCCAGACCCGGCACGGCAACCCGCTGCATGCCCTGAAGGACAAACGTGTATTGCTGCTGGCGCTGTTCTACCTGCCGGTGACCTTGAGCATTTATGGCCTGGGCCTGTGGCTGCCGACCTTGATCAAACAGTTCGGCGGCAGCGACCTGACCACCGGTTTCGTGTCGGCGGTGCCCTACATCTTCGGGATCATCGGCTTGCTGATTGTGCCCCGCAGTTCCGACCGCTTGAATGATCGCTACGGCCACCTCGCGGTGCTTTACGTGCTGGGGGCCATCGGCCTGTTCTTCAGCGCCTGGCTGACAGTGCCACTGTGGCAACTGGCAGCGCTGTGCCTGGTGGCGTTCGCGCTGTTCTCTTGCACGGCGGTGTTCTGGACCTTGCCGGGACGTTTCTTTGCCGGCGCGAGTGCGGCGGCAGGTATCGCCTTGATCAACTCGGTGGGCAACCTCGGCGGCTACATCGGGCCGTTCGTGATTGGCGCCCTCAAGGAGTACACCGGCAACCTCGCGTCGGGCCTGTACTTCCTGGCCTGCGTGATGCTGTTCGGGGTGGTGCTGACGGGCGTGGTCTACCGGTTGCTGGAGCGCAAACATGTGCTGCCGCCCGACCAGTTCGCCGCCAGCGCCCGTGGCGCCACGCGTACTTAATTGGCAATCAGGAGAAGACTCATGGGTTTAGTGCAGTTTGAATTGAGCAACGGCGAACGCCGGGTAGGCGTGGTCGAGGGCGGACAGGTGCGCGAAGTGCAATCGGCACGCACGGTGCGCGACCTGGCACTCGCCGCCATCGAGGCCGGTGTCACCTTGCAACAGCAAATAGAGCATCTGGGCCTGGCCGCCAGCCACGACTACGCCGAACTGCTGGCCGGGCAAAGGATCCTGCCCCCGCTGGATCACCCCGACCCGGCGCATACGCTGGTCAGCGGTACCGGCCTGACCCACCTGGGCAGCGCGTCGGCGCGGGACAAGATGCACCAGCAGGCCGGTGACGAGAGCACGATGACCGATACCATGCGCATCTTCAAATGGGGCGTGGAGGGCGGCAAACCCGCCTCTGGCCAAGCCGGTGTCCAGCCCGAGTGGTTCTACAAGGGCGACGGCAGCATCGTGGTGCGCCCGGGCCAGCCGTTCCCGTGGCCGGCGTTTGCCGAAGACGCCGGCGAAGAGCCGGAAATCGCCGGGCTGTATGTAATTGGTCACGACGGCAAGCCGTATCGCCTGGGCTACGCGGTGGGCAATGAGTTTTCCGATCACGTGATGGAGCGCAAGAATTACCTGTACCTGGCCCACTCCAAACTGCGCAGTTGCAGCTATGGCCCCGAGTTGCGCCTGGGTGAACTGCCCAGGCACCTGGCGGGCACCAGCCGCATCCTGCGCAACGGCGAGGTGCTGTGGCAGAACGAATTCCTCAGTGGCGAAGCCAACATGTGCCACAGCCTCGAAAACCTTGAATACCACCATTTCAAATACAGCCAGTTCCTGCGGCCCGGGGACGTGCATATCCACTTCTTCGGCACGGCAACCCTGTCGTTTGCCGACGGCATTCGTACCCAGCCAGGCGATGTGTTCGAAATCAGCCAGGCCGAATTCGGCGCGCCCTTGATCAACGGCATTACCAAGGTCGAAGGGGTCGTTGCACCCGGCGGCGTAGGCACTCTTTAAAGGAGACAGGCATGACCCGGATTTACGGCCACAACTACATCGGCGGCCAGCGCAGCGCCACCGGCAGCGTCACGCTGCAAAGCGTCGACGCCACTACCGGCGAAGCGTTGCCCTATGATTTCTACCAGGCGACGGCGCAGGAAGTCGATGCGGCAGCCACCGCCGCGGCGGCGGCTTACCCGGCCTATCGCAGCCTTAGCGCGCAGCATCGCGCGTCGTTCCTGGAGGCGATAGCCGACGAACTGGACGTGCTTGGCGATGACTTCATCGCCTTGGTCTGCCGAGAAACGGCGTTGCCCGCCGGGCGTATCCAGGGCGAGCGCGGCCGTACCAGCGGCCAGATGCGGTTATTCGCCAAGGTGCTGCGGCGCGGTGATTTCTACGGTGCGCGGATCGATCAGGCGCTGCCGGATCGCCAGCCTTTGCCACGCCCGGATTTGCGCCAGTACCGCATCGGTCTCGGGCCGGTCGCGGTGTTTGGGGCGAGTAATTTCCCCTTGGCCTTTTCCACTGCCGGTGGCGACACCGCCGCCGCGCTGGCGGCCGGCTGCCCGGTGGTGTTCAAGGCCCACAGCGGCCACATGGCCACTGCCGAGTGGGTCGCCGATGCGATCATGCGGGCGGCGCAGAGCACCGGGATGCCCGACGGCGTGTTCAATATGATCTTCGGCGGCGGTGTGGGTGAAGCACTGGTCAAGCACCCGGCAATCCGGGCCGTGGGTTTCACCGGTTCCCTCAAGGGTGGCCGGGCCCTGTGTGATATGGCGGCGGCACGTCCGCAACCGATCCCGGTGTTCGCCGAGATGTCCAGCATCAACCCGGTCATCCTGTTGCCCCAGGCGCTGCAAGCCCGGGCAGACAGCATCGCCCGCGACCTGGTCGCCTCGGTGGTGCAAGGGTGTGGCCAGTTCTGCACGAACCCGGGCCTGGTGATCGGGATTGCATCGCCACCGTTCAGCGCATTCATCCAACAGGTCGCCCAACTGATCGGCGACCAGCCGGCGCAAACCATGCTCAATGCCGGCACCTTGAGCAGCTACGGCAAAGGCCTGCATACGCTGCTGGCCCATCCTGGCATCGAGCACCTGGCGGGCCAGGCGCAAACCGGCAATCAGGCGCAGCCACAACTGTTCAAAGCGGATGCCAGCCTGCTGATCAACGGCGATGAAGTGCTGCAGGAAGAAGTGTTCGGCCCCACCACAGTGTTCGTGGAAGTTGCCGACCAGGCGCAACTGAGTGCCGCGTTGCAGGGCCTGCACGGCCAACTGACGGCGACAATCATTGGCGAGCCGGCGGATTTCACCCAGTTCGGCGAGTTGACGCCGCTGCTGGAACAAAAGGTCGGTCGCATCCTGCTCAACGGTTATCCCACCGGCGTCGAGGTGTGTGACGCGATGGTCCACGGCGGGCCTTATCCGGCGACTTCCGATGCCCGTGGCACCTCGGTGGGCACCCTGGCAATCGAGCGTTTCCTGCGACCGGTGTGCTTTCAGAACTACCCTGATAGCCTGCTCCCCGACGCGCTGAAGAATGCCAACCCGTTGCGCATTCAGCGTCTGGTAGATGGGCAGCCGTCGCGCGACGCGCTGTAACCCGTACCACCTGAAAACAACAAGAAAGCAGGAGGTTTCATGTCGTGGAATGCCGTCACACCGCACCGCGCTCGGCTGGGCGAAGGCCCGTTCTGGGACGAGCAGGGCCAGGCGCTGTATTGGGTGGATATCATCGGCCAGCAGGCGTTACGCCTGAAAGACGGGCAACTGCACACCTGGCAACTGCCTGAGCCCGTCTCGGCATTTATCCCGTGTGCCAGCGGTGATGCGCTGGTAACCCTGAGCAGTGGCGTGTATCGCCTCGACCTCGATTCGGCGCCGAGCGATCCCCGCCTGACCTTGCTCTGCGTCGCCGACCCGCAACCGGGCAACCGTGCCAACGAAGCCCGTTGCGATGCCCAGGGCCGGCTGTGGCTGGGCACCATGCAGAACAACATCGGCGAGAACGGTGAAGATTTGCCGGTGCTGCGGCGTTCCGGCGGCCTGTTCCGTGTCGATGCCGACGGGCAGGTCACGCCGTTGCTGCAAGGCCTGGGCATTCCCAACACCTTGCTCTGGAACGACGCCGCCACCCACGTGCATTTCGGCGACAGCCTGGACGGCACGTTGTATCGGCACGTAATCACCGACGATGGTCAGCTTGAACCCGCGCACGTCTGGTTCGGGCCTCACGCTCGTGGTGGCCCGGACGGCTCGGCCATGGACGCCGAAGGCTATATCTGGAATGCCCGCTGGGACGGCAGTTGCCTGCTGCGACTGACGCCGGGCGGCGAAGTCGACCGGGTGATCGAGTTGCCGGTCAGCCGTCCCACCAGTTGCGTGTTCGCAGGCCCCGACCTCAAGACCTTGTACATCACCAGTGCCGCCAGCCCGCTGAATCACCCGCTGGACGGCGCGGTGCTGGCGATCGAGGTCGATGTGCCGGGGAAAACCTGTCACCGCTTTGCAGGATAACCAACAGGCTTTACCGCTGTTTAACGCATTCAAAAACAACAACAAGGAGTCACCCTATGAATCGTCGTCGTGGTATCCGTTCCCTGTGCTGCGCCGCTGTGGCGGTGTCGGCCGTCAGCCTGAGCAGCCTGTTACTGGCAGCAGAGCCAGTAAAAATCGGCTTTCTGGTCAAGCAGGCCGAAGAGCCCTGGTTCCAGACCGAATGGGCCTTCGCCGAAAAAGCCGGCAAGGACAAGGGCTTTGAAGTGATCAAGATCGCCGTGCCCGACGGCGAGAAAACCCTTTCGGCCATCGACAGCCTGGCTGCCAACGGCGCCAAGGGCTTTGTGATTTGCCCGCCGGATGTGTCACTGGGCCCGGCCATCATGGCCAAGGCCAAAGCCAATGGCTTGAAGGTGATCGCCGTGGATGACCGCTTTGTGGATGCCAAGGGCAACTTCATGGAGGACGTGCCTTACCTGGGCATGGCCGCCTTCGAAGTGGGCGAGAAGCAGGGCAGTGCCATGGCCACTGAAGCGAAAAAGCGCGGTTGGGACTGGAAAGACACCTACGCGGTGATCAACACCTACAACGAACTCGACACCGGCAAAAAACGCACCGACGGCTCGGTCAAATCCCTGAAGGCTGCGGGTATTCCGGACGACCACATTCTGTTCGCCGCCCTCAAGACCCTCGACGTACCCGGCAGCATGGACGCCACCAACTCGGCACTGGTGAAACTGCCCAGCGGCGCGAAAAACCTGATCATCGGCGGCATGAACGACAACACCGTGCTCGGCGGCGTGCGCGCCACCGAAAGCGCCGGCTTTGCCGCCGCTAACGTCATCGGTATCGGCATCAACGGCACCGACGCCATCGGCGAGCTGAAGAAAGCCAACAGCGGCTTCTTCGGCTCCATGCTGCCCAGCCCGCACATCGAGGGTTACAACACTGCGAGCATGATGTTCGAGTGGGTCACCACCGGCAAGGAACCACCGAAGTACACAGCGATGGACGAGGTGACGCTGATCACCCGCGAGAACTTCAAGCAGGAGCTGGAAAAGATCGGTCTGTGGAACTGAAGACCGCTGACGTTCCCCGGCGGCCCTGCTGACAGGGCCGCCTGACCTGTGTGACGAGGTGGTTATGCACGCGCAACAGAAACACCCCCACAGCACCGGTGCCAGCCTGTGCTTCAACGATATCGGCAAGACGTTTCCCGGGGTCAAGGCGCTGGATGGCATCAGCTTCAGTGCCCACCCGGGGCAGGTTCACGCCTTGATGGGCGAGAACGGCGCCGGTAAATCCACGCTGCTGAAAATCCTCGGTGGCGCCTATGTGCCAAGCAGCGGCAGCGTGCAGATCGGCGCGCACACCATGGCTTTCAAATGTGCGGCGGACAGCATCGCCAGCGGCGTCGCGGTGATCCACCAGGAGCTGCACCTGGTGCCGGAAATGAGCGTGGCCGAAAACCTGTTCCTCGGGCACCTGCCGGCCAGCTTTGGTTTGATCAATCGCAGCGCGTTGCGCCAGCAGGCATTGGCGTGCCTCAAGGGCCTGGCGGATGAAATCGACCCCCAGGAGAAAGTCGGCCGCCTGTCCCTGGGCCAGCGCCAGTTGGTGGAAATCGCCAAGGCGCTGTCCCGTGGCGCCCATGTGATTGCGTTCGACGAACCCACCAGCAGCCTGTCAGCACGGGAGATCGACCGCCTGATGGCAATCATCGGTCGCCTGCGGGACGAGGGAAAAGTGGTGCTGTACGTGTCCCATCGCATGGAAGAGGTGTTCCGCATCTGCAACGCGGTGACGGTATTCAAGGACGGCCGCTATGTGCGCACGTTCGAGGACATGAGCAGCTTGACCCACGATCAACTGGTGACCTGCATGGTCGGTCGCGACATTCAGGACATCTACGACTACCGGCCCCGCGAGCGGGGTGCGGTGGCACTCAAGGTCAACGGCTTGCTGGGCCCCGGCTTGCGTGAACCGGTGAGTTTCGAGGCCCACCAGGGCGAGATTCTCGGCCTGTTCGGGTTGGTGGGCGCCGGGCGTACCGAGTTGCTGCGGATCCTGGGAGGCCTTGAGCGCAACAGTGCCGGCAGCCTCGATTTGTGCGGCGATGCGCTGCGCCTGCGTTCACCCCGTGACGCCATCGACGCCGGTATTTTGCTGTGCCCCGAGGACCGCAAGAAGGAGGGCATCGTGCCGCTGTCCAGCGTCGCCGAGAACATCAACATCAGCGCGCGCAGTGCCCATTCGCGCTTTGGCTGGTTGTTGCGCAGTGGTTGGGAGAAAGACAACGCTGCCACGCAGATCAAGGCGCTGAAGGTCAAGACGCCCACGGCGGCGCAGAAGATCATGTACCTGTCCGGCGGGAATCAGCAAAAGGCGATTCTCGGGCGGTGGCTGTCGATGCCGATGAAAGTCCTGCTGCTGGACGAGCCCACCCGGGGCATCGATATCGGCGCCAAGGCCGAGATTTACCAGATCATCCATGACCTGGCGGCTCGCGGCATTGCGGTGATTGTGGTGTCCAGCGACCTGATGGAGGTGATGGGCATTTCCGATCGCATCCTGGTGCTGTGTGAAGGCGCGATGCGCGGCGAGATGAGCCGCGAACACGCCAATGAATCCAACCTGCTGCAAATGGCCCTGCCGCGCCAACGCGCCGCGAGCCAGGGGAACTGACGAGGTGACTATGACAAGCCAAAACACTGCTGTGCCCACGGCGCGCAAACCGCTGGACCTGCGCAGCCTGCTCGACAACTGGGCGATGCTGATGGCGGCGGTGGGGATCTTCGTGCTCTGCACCTTGCTGATCGACAACTTCCTGTCGCCGCTCAATATGCGCGGCCTGGGGCTGGCGATCTCCACCACCGGGATTGCCGCGTGCACCATGCTGTATTGCCTGGCGTCAGGGCATTTCGACCTGTCGGTGGGCTCGGTGATTGCCTGCGCCGGGGTCGTGGCGGCGATCGTGATGCGCGACACCGACAGCGTGTTGCTCGGCATCGGTGCCGCACTGCTGATGGGCCTGGTGGTGGGGTTGATCAACGGGATTGTGATCGCCAAGCTGCGGGTGAATGCACTGATCACCACGCTGGCGACCATGCAGATCGTGCGCGGCCTGGCCTATATCTTTGCCAATGGCAAAGCGGTGGGCGTCTCCCAGGATGGGTTCTTCGTCTTCGGCAACGGCCAGTTGTTCGGCGTGCCGGTGCCGATCCTGATCACCATCGTGTGTTTCCTGTTTTTCGGCTGGCTGCTCAACTACACCACCTACGGGCGCAACACCATGGCCATCGGTGGCAACCCGGAAGCCGCGTTGCTGGCGGGGGTGAACGTTGATCGCACCAAGATCATCATCTTCGCCGTGCACGGGGTGATCGGCGCCTTGGCCGGCGTGATCCTTGCCTCACGCATGACCTCCGGGCAGCCGATGATTGGCCAGGGTTTCGAGTTGACGGTGATTTCTGCCTGCGTGTTGGGCGGGGTGTCGTTAAGCGGCGGGATTGGCATGATTCGCCACGTGATTGCCGGGGTGCTGATTCTGGCGATCATCGAGAACGCGATGAACCTGAAGAACATCGACACCTTCTACCAGTATGTGATCCGCGGTTCGATCCTACTGTTGGCGGTGGTGATCGACCGCATGAAACAACGCTGATCCCTGCGCAAGCTTTGATCGTTCCCACGCAGCGTGGGAACGATCAAGCGGGTTCAGTCGGCGGAGAATTTCAGCACGGTGTTTTGGGTGTAGGTCTGCCCGGGATCAAGGCGGGTTGACGGGAAGTTCGGCTGGTTGGGGCCGTCGGGATAATGCTGGGTTTCGAGGGTGAACGCGCTCCAGTGGGCATAAGGTTTGCCGCCCTTGCCCTTGATCGAGCCGTCGAGGAAGTTGCTGGTATAGAACTGTACGCCGGGCTCACTGGTATAGAGCTGCAAGCGCCGCCCGGACTGCGGGTCACGAACGTCAGCGGCCAGTTTGCCGATGTCACCCTTGGCATCCAGCACCCAGTTGAAGTCAAAGCCGCCTTGTTTCGGTTCGGCGAATTTCAGTTGGGGGTGATCGTCCTTGATGTGCTGGCCAATGGCGGTGGGTTTGAGGAAGTCCATCGGTGTACCGGCCACCGGGGCCAGTTCGCCGGTGGGAATCAAGGTGCTGTTGACCGGGGTGTAATGGCTGGCGTGCAAGGTGGCCAGCTGTTTGAGCACGTCACCGTTACCCGCGCCGGCGAGGTTGAAGTAACTGTGGTTGGTGAGGTTCAGCACGGTGGGTTTGTCAGTGGTGGCCTTGTAGTCGATGTGCAGCTCGTTTTTGTCGTTGAGGCTATAAGTGACATCGACTTTCAGGTTGCCGGGAAAGCCCATCTCGCCGTCCTTCGACAGGTAGCTCAGGGTGACGCCCACCGAGTCCTTTTGCTTGACTGGCTGGGCTTTCCACACCTGTTTGTCGAAGCCCTGCGCACCGCCATGCAGGGAGTTCGGCCCGTCGTTGAGGGGCACTTGATAGTGTTTGCCGTCCAGCTCGAAAGCGCCCTTGGCCAGGCGATTGCCAAAACGCCCGATGGTCGCGCCAAAGAACGCGGTGCCGGCCTGATAGCCCTGGACGTTGTCGAAGCCCAGCACCACATCGGCGAACTGGCCGTGTTTGTCCGGTACCTTAAGCGACTGCAACACAGCGCCGTAGGTGATCACCGTGGCTTGTACGCCATGGCTGTTGCGCAACACGTACTGCTCGACGGCGGTGCCGTCATTGGTTTTGCCGAAGGGTTTGTGTTCGCTGGACAGGCCAGCCGCCTGAGCGCCGAGGCTGGCTATCGCCAACGAGAGGCCGAGGCCGGTAAGCAGGAATCGGGATTGCCGCATGACTGAGCTACCTTTTATTGTTGTTGATTAAATAGTTCGACTATTTATTGTATTTCGATCAGATGCAGTGCTGATATATAGACAAATTCGCAAATTTTGCAATATAAAATAAGACTAAATACAGCGGAGTGACCGTCACATGAACACTGAACAACAGGCTGGCGCACAGGCGATGTACCCGGACCTGCGAGATAAAACCGTGCTGATTTCCGGCGGTGCTTCCGGGATTGGCGAATCCATGGTGCGAGCCTTCGCACGCCAGGGTGCCAAGGTTGCGTTCGTGGACCGGGCGCAAGGGCAGGGCGACCGCTTGGCGGCAATCCTGTCGTCCGAGGGGCATGCCGTCGAATTCGCCCATTGCGATATCACCGACGAGATCGCTTACAAGGCCGCCATCAGGCGCCTGGCGCAAACCCTGGGGCCGATCAATGTGCTGGTGAACAATGCCGCCAATGACGTTCGGCACACCCTGGATGAAGTCGACTCAGAGACATTCGACCAACTGATCTCGGTCAACCTGAAGCACGCCTTTTTTGCCGCCCGGGCCGTGGTGCCCATGATGAAAGCCGCAGGGGGCGGGGCGATCATCAACCTGGGTTCCATTGGCTGGATGATGGCTTCCAGCGGATACCCGGTATACGCCGCCAGCAAAGCCGCCGCCCACGGCATGACCCGGGCCCTGGCGCGAGAGCTGGGCCCGAGCCGGATCAGGGTCAACACACTGGTGCCGGGCTGGGTGATGACCGAAAAACAACTGGCGATGTGGGTGGATGATGACGCCCGGGAACTGATCAGCCGCAGCCAGTGTTTGCCGGGAAGTGTGCAGCCGGAAGATATCGCCAATATGGCGCTGTTCCTGGCGTCTGATGTCTCGGCGATGTGCACCGCACAGAACTTCATTGTGGACGGTGGGTGGGTCTAGGCCGGGAAGGGCAGCCATCTCGGATGCAACGAATCGTCACCCGGGGCCTCATACAGTAACGAACGGTGGTTCACATACAGCCACCGCAACCGACTACTTCATGGGTGCAGGTGATTGATTTATGACGGACGCCGATAAGAAACATGTGGCCTGGCTGGTAGAACAATCAATGCTGCAGGCCGCAAAGCAGCGCGCCAAACTCTACTCGGGGCAAGGCAGATTGTGGCAGCAGCCGTATGCCCATACGCGGCCCCGCGATGCTTCAGCCCTGTCGTCGGTGTGGTTCACGGCGTATCCGGCGTCCATCGTCACCCGTGAAAACGGCAGCGTACTCGAAGCCCTGGGCGATGAGACGTTATGGCATGCACTGTCAAAGATCGGCATCCAGGGCATTCACAACGGCCCGTTGAAGCGCTCGGGTGGTCTTTCCGGCACCGAGCACACCCCCACGATTGACGGCAATTTTGACCGCATCAGCTTCGACATCGACCCGCAACTGGGCACCGAGGCCCAACTGCAATCCCTGGCGCGCATGGCCGCCGCGCACAACGCGGTGATCATCGACGACGTGATCCCGTCCCACACCGGCAAAGGCGCGGACTTCCGCCTGGCCGAGATGGCTTACGAAGACTACCCCGGGCTCTACCACATGGTGGAAATCCGCGAGGAAGACTGGCCATTGCTGCCCGAGATTGCCGAGGGGCGTGATGCACAGAACCTCAGCCCGCAGCAGGTCGACGTGCTGAGGGACAAGCACTACATCGTCGGCCAGTTGCAACGGGTGATCTTCTTCGAGCCCGGAGTCAAGGAAACCGACTGGAGCGCGACCGATGTGGTGATCGGCGTGGATGGCAAACCCCGGCGCTGGGTATACCTGCATTACTTCAAGGAAGGCCAACCGTCACTGAACTGGCTGGACCCGACCTTCGCCGCGCAGCAGATGATCATCGGCGACGCCCTGCACGCCATCGACGTGATGGGCGCGAAGATCCTGCGCCTGGACGCCAACGGCTTCCTCGGCGTGGAGCGAAAACTCGAAGGTAACGCCTGGTCTGAAAGCCACCCGCTGTCCATCACCGGCAACCAGATATTAGGCGGGGCGATTCGCAAGGCGGGCGGTTTCAGCTTCCAGGAACTGAACCTGACGGTGGACGACATCGCCGCCATGTCCCACGGCGGCGCCGACCTGTCCTACGACTTCATCACCCGGCCGGCGTACCAGCACGCGTTATTGATGGGCGACACCGAATTCCTGCGCCTGATGCTGCGGGAGATGCACACCCTGGGCATCGACCCCGGCTCGCTGATCCATGCCTTGCAGAACCATGACGAACTGACCCTGGAACTGGTGCACTTCTGGACCCTGCACGCCCATGACAACTACCTGTATCAGGGCCAGACCTTTCCAGGCGGCATCCTGCGCGAGCACATCCGCGAACAGATGTACGAACGCCTCGCCGGCGAACACGCACCCTATAACCTGAAATTCGTGACCAACGGCGTGTCGTGCACCACCGCCAGCATCATCACGGCGGCGTTGGGCATTCGCGACCTTGAAGCGATTACCCCGGCGGATATCCAACAGATCCGCCAGATTCACCTGCTGCTGGTGATGTACAACGCGATGCAACCTGGGGTGTTTGCACTGTCCGGCTGGGACCTGGTGGGCGCACTGCCATTGCCGCCGGAGGAGGTGGCCCACTTGATGCTCGATGGCGACACACGCTGGATCCATCGCGGTGCCTATGACCTGGTGGACCTGAACCCCGACGCGGAGCAATCCGCCGGGCAGATGCCGCGTCCGAAAACCTTGTACGGCAGCCTGATCACCCAACTGGCCGACCCGGATTCGTTTGCCTCGCAACTGCAAAGAATCCTCGCGGTGCGCCGAGCCTACGACATCGCCGCCAGCCGCCAGATCCTGGTGCCGGATGTGCAACACCCAGGGCTGCTGATCATGGTTCACGAACTGCCGGCGGGCAAAGGTACTCAGATCACGGCGCTTAATTTCGGCTCCACACCGATTACGGAAACCCTGCACCTGCCCAATATCGCGCCAGGGCCGGTGGTGGACATCATCAATGAGCGGGTGGAAGGCGATCTGACGCCCGAGGGCGATTTCACCATCACCCTGGATGCGTACGAAGGCTTGGCGCTGCGGGTGGTGAGTAGCTCGCCGATGATCTGATCCACTGTAGGAGCGAGCTTGCTCGCGAAGAACCTGAAGGCGCCGCGTTCATTCTGAATGCCCGCGCCATCGTTAACGTCTTTCGCGAGCAAGCTCGCTCCTACACGGGAACCGGCTGCTGCGCCTCCTGATGGTGCGTGGAGCCAATGAACATATACATCGCCGGCACCATGAACAGCGTCAGCACGGTACCAATCGACAACCCGGCAAAGATCACCAGGCCCATGTCATGCCGCCCCGCAGCCCCGGCACCGGAGGCCCACACCAGCGACCCACTGTAGGAGCGAGCTTGCTCGCGAAGAACCTGAGGGCGCCGCGTTCATT